>DASYTA010000106.1:0-12273 GCA_036002745.1 Cyclobacteriaceae bacterium
GCACACCTGAAATTCTGGGACCAATGATATAACCAACACCAAGATATTCTGGTGTGATTTCTCCATTAATGGTTGCCGAAGGCCAGAACTTATTAGCCTGTCGGGTGACGAACGCAGGAGTTTCTGAAATGACATGAAAGACTTTTTGCAACATGGCATAAGCAAACGCTACTCCCATTCCTATAAAAGCGGTTTGAGCGAACACTCCGCCTTTCTCTCCTGCTTGCAATACCGATGCACATGCCGTTCCTTCAGGATAAGGCAGAACACCATGCTCTTTTACAATCAAGGATCTGCGCAAAGGAATCATCATCATCGTGCCCAACATTCCGCCTAATGCCGCTAAAGAAAAAATAGTAAAGTAGTTGAAGTAAGCTTCGCTATTAATCACACCATTTTCGTCGGCTGATAAAAATAAAAATCCTGGTAAAGTAAATGCGACACCCGCTGCAATTGATTCACCTGCTGAGCCTGTCGTCTGAATAATGTTGTTTTCTAAAATGGTAGTCTTGAAAAGTTTTCTCCCTAATGTGATGGCGATCACCGCTATCGGAATGGATGCTGTAACTGTCAATCCTGCCTTGATAGCCAGATAGGTTGTTGAACATCCAAACACGATTCCAAAGAAACAACCCAGTAAAATAGATTTAACGGTGAACTCGGCTACGTTATGTTCAGGAGCAACATAGGGTTTGAATTCTTTTCCAGTTGACATAAATAAAGATTTAGATTATCGCACTTAGACTATTAATTCTATTTTTCGATTGATTTAGAGTAAAAGAAATGGTGAACAATCACCAGTAACGTTCCTGCTACACCGAGCCCCGATAATACATACCACATCATCGCTGGATTTGTGTTCATGAATGTAAGACGCAGCCAATCTGCCATATAGCCAGCAGTGAAAGAACCAATCGCGACCGGCAAAAAAGCGAAACCCATAAATGTACCCACTTGATGTTTGGGGGCGAATGAACTTACATAATCATAAAAGCGCGGTGTTTGTGTTGCATCGGCTAAACCAAAAAGAAACACACCAACGATAACAAATAAAGTTGTACCCATTGCACCAACAACAAACCAGGCCAGACTTGCCAATACAAAACCTAGTATCATGACATAAAATGGTTTCCAATTTTTAAGTAGAGCTCCCATAGGTACGGTAAGAATAATTACTGCTAATGCGTCCAATGATTCTAAAATTTCAAATCTCTCATACTTAAGAACTTCGGTGGCATAGAATGGAAGAAGGTAAAATATTTGCCAAAATATTAGCCAAAAGACAGAAAAAATAATAAGAAAGCTGATGAACCTAAAATTCTTGAAGACTAAAACCATGTCTTGAAATACTTTTCCGAAAGTGCGTTTATCTTCGTCACCATTGGGCTCAACATCCTTGAAGAAAAGAAAAGTGCAAACAAAAAGAATTGCAGAAGTGACAGACGACATGATGAGCACGTATTCAATACCCAGACCCTCTCTGATATTTAATGCAACGATCGGTCCTAATGCACCACCCAAATTCACCAACGTATAATAAATGGAAAAGCCAAGTGGCTTTGATTCAGGTGTAGAAGTTTTCGCAACAGTGCCTACGATACAAGGTTTGATAAGTGACCCACCTATTGCTGTTATTAAAATTGCAAAGATTACATAATTACGAACACCAACTACATCCGTAATAGCGGCACTCCATTTCATGCCTGCAAGACCAATACTAAAATAGCCGACTGAAAAAATAGCAAAGCATGCCATCAACGTTTTTCGAAAGCCATAGCGATCAACAAACACACCCGCAATTATTGGCAATGAAAAAATTAAAGTGGAAAACCAACCAGTGATCGTTGCAGCTTCATTTTGAAGGCCAACCTTATTCGCGAGATAGTAAGCGAGCACGGCTTTTGCACCATAAAAAGCGAGGCGTTCGAAAAGTTCAAGAGTATTGGCAATCCAAAAAGTAGAAGTAAAACCGGTGCGAAATACCGATAGTCGGTCAGGTAAACTCATGCGTTAGATTTAGGTAATTCTAATGGCGACAAAGTAGGTCTATTAATTCACTTAGGCAATAATGGAATATCTCTCAAAAAGAGAAAACCTTACACAGTCTTCCATTAAAAAGTTAATCTATCTCAGGCTCCACACTCCACTTCTCTGGTGATCGCCACAGACTTGAAAGCAGCAACTCTCTCATGAAAATAAATTCTTTCGGAAGCCGATCATACATGCGCTCGAACAATTCAGCATGAGAAAGCAATTCCACTTTCCATTGTTCACGATCGATGTGCATGATCTGATCAAACTCTTGTTTTGAAAAATCAATACCCGACCAATCGATATCTTCATAATGCGGCATCCATCCTATCGGGCTTTCCACAGCGTTGGATTTACCACGAACTTTTTCAACTACCCATCGCAGCACTCGCATGTTTTCTCCAAATCCAGGCCACAGGAAATTTCCTTTTTCATCTTTACGAAACCAGTTCACTCCAAAAATCCTTGGAGGATTTGGAATATCACGACCAAACTGAAGCCAATGATTAAAATAATCGCCCATGTGATAACCGCAGAAGGGCAACATAGCGAAAGGATCGCGTCTCACTTTTCCAATTTCTCCAAAGGCAGCAGCAGTCATCTCTGAGCCCATGGTAGCAGCAAGATAAACGCCATAGTTCCAATTATGTGCTTGGTATATTAAAGGGATAGTATTGCTTCTTCTTCCACCAAAAATTATGGCACTGATCGGCACGCCGTTTGGATTTTCCCAATCGCTATCAACACTGGGGCATTGTGAAGCAGGTGCAGTAAAACGTGAATTTGGATGAGCTGCTGGTTTTCCGGATGCAGGATCCCATTTTTGTCCGCGCCAATCTATCAAATTCTTTGGCGGCTCTTTCGTCATTCCCTCCCACCACACATCGCCATCTTCAGTGATCGCAACGTTGGTGAAGATTGTGTTTTTCTGAATGGTCTTCATCGCATTCGGGTTACTTTTCATATTTGTTCCCGGAGCAACTCCAAAATATCCAGCCTCAGGATTTATCGCATACAACTTTCCATCCTTCCCTGGTTTGATCCACGCAATGTCATCGCCAACAGTTGTCACTTTCCAACCATCAACTTCTTTTGGTGGAATCAACATCGCAAAATTTGTCTTTCCACATGCACTAGGAAACGCTGCCGTCACGTAAGTCTTTTCTCCCTCCGGACTTTCTACTCCAAGAATCAACATGTGCTCGGCCAACCATCCTTCTTCTTGCGCCATTGCCGACGCAATACGAAGTGCAAAACATTTTTTACCCATCAATGCATTTCCACCATAGCCTGATCCGTAGGAAACAATTGAACGTTCTTCGGGATAATGAACGATATACTTTGTGGTGGGATTGCATGGCCACTTCGCATCTTTTTGACCGAGGGATAAAGGAGCCCCAACGGTATGTAAACATTTTACAAAATCTCCCTGGCTGCCTAATGCTTCAATCACTTTCACACCCACTCTTGTCATGATGTGCATATTCACGACAGCGTATTCAGAATCTGTGATTTGAATGCCAATGTGAGAAAGCGGAGAGCCGACTACACCCATGCTGAACGGAATTACGTACATCGTGCGGCCTTGCATGCATCCTCGCAGAAGGTTTTGTAAGGTCTCCTTCATTTCCTTGGGGTCGACCCAATTATTTGTTGGGCCAGCGTTATCTTTCTTACGACTGCAGATAAATGTTCTATCCTCAACACGCGCCACATCACTAGGATCAGAAAAACACGCGAAACTATTCGGGCGCTTTTCTTCATTCAGTCGAATAAATGTTCCTTTCTCGACAAGCCGGTCGCATAGCTCCTTGTATTCACTAGAGGAGCCATCGCACCAGCGGATGTCATCGGGCTTGCACTGATCAGCAACTTGCTGAACCCAGCTTCTTAGAGCGAGGTGTTTAACAGGGTAAGTAGTGGTGTTATTTATCGATTCGGTCATATTCGTGGAATTTGACCGCAAAGATAAAAAATTCATTTCAATCGATTGCGAAACCCGATTTCAAATGAAAAAACACCAAACAAATGATTGTTTTTTAGCTGATTATTGATTTTATATTTTGGGCATCGGCCTTGACACTGTCAATTGAAGCGCCGGGGAAGTTATCATGCTCGATATAGAAATGCTTCATTCCGGATAATTCGGCTTTTGCAAAAATTGCTTTGAAGTCGATCGTTCCAGTGCCCACATCGGCATTGCGTTTGCGATCGTCCTTGCTCATGTCTTTTACATGCCATTGCTCAAAACGTCCTGGATGCGCCTCGAATAATTTGATCGGATCTTGGTTGGCATAAATTGTCCAAAAAAGATCTAACTCAAGGCTTACTAATTTTGGATCCAACTCCTTCAACATTAGATCGTACGGCACTTGACCATCGATTGGTTCAAATTCAAAATCATGGTTGTGGTATCCGATCTTAATTCCATATTTCTTACATATCTCTGCATTCTTATTGATCAACTCACAAACCTTCTTGTAATCATCCATACTTTTGCGCTCGTCCTTCTGCAAATATGCAACAAGCATATATTCTTGGCCCATAGTCTTAGCATCGTTCACCGCCTTCTCCCATCCATTGGATAGTGTGCCAACCATAGCTGGTTTGTCAGCAGGAGCAACCAAACCAGTAGCATAATGGCCGCTGGTTATTTTCATTCCCAAGTCTTTCACTATTTTGGCAAATTCACTTACCGGTTTGCCAAAAACTTTTCCATCGTTGTAACCGAATAGTTCCAATTCCTGATAGCCAAAATCTGCAACCTGTTTCAGAGTGCCTTGAACATCTTTAAAGATCACATCACGCAGCGTATAGAGCTGTATTCCTATTTTTCTTTTTCCTTTTGCAAAAGCAAATGAAGGAAGGAATGCTGCCGCTGAAGCAACTGCAGCGGTTTGAATGAATTGTCTGCGTTTCATAAGGTTTTAGATTTTTGAAGTGGTTTAAAGATAACTGCTTTCCTTAAAAGGCAAAACAACTTTTATGCCAGTGGCAAGTCAGTTAGTAATAGTGCTAATTTTGAAATTGGTTTATCAATATGATCATTGGTTTAATTTCGGATACTCACAGCTTTCTCGATCCAAAAGTCTTTGAGCATTTTAAAATGGTAGATGAGATTTGGCATGCGGGAGACATTGGCGATCAATCCGTTATTCGGGATATACAGAAATTCAAACCGACTCGGGCAGTTTTCGGGAACATCGATGGCAGAATCCTTCAATCAGAATTTCCTGAAGATTTGTGGTCTGATTGTGAAGGGTTCAAAATTTGGATGACGCACATTGGTGGTGCTCCTCCCAACTACAATCCAAGAATCAAGAAAATATTAAAAGAGAAAGTGCCCGACATTTTTATTTGTGGGCACTCTCACATCTTACGAGTAAAGAAAGATCCGAATTATAACAACATGCTTTACATCAATCCTGGCGCAGCCGGCAATCACGGCTTTCATCTCATGAAGACACTTGTCCGTTTTGAATTGATCAAAAAGGAAATCAAAAAAATGGAAGTGATCGAATTAGGAAAGCGGGGAGCAATCAACTAAGTCCGGCTCTTCTCCTGATGATTGACCATCCAGTTAATTCCAAATTTGTCTGAAAACTCAGCGAAGTAGGCACCCCAAAACATGTCTTGTAATGGCATAGTTACGTTGCCACCTGACGAGAGCTCATCGAAAATGCGTTTGGTTTCTTCTCTTGTTTCAGGTTCAAGGCAGATATGCATGTTGTTTCCTCGGGCAAGTGTAAATCCCATTTCCTTAGGTGCATCAGTGCCCATTAAAATATGGCCACCCATTAAAGGAAGTTGCACATGTAAAACCATTTTCTTCACTGGCTCGGGAATGGGAGGATGATTTGGATCGGGAGGTAAGTCACCAAAACGTTGAACTTTGCCTCCGATAAAATCTGTTTTAAAGACTTTCTTGTAAAAATTAAATGCTTCTTCGGTATTGCCAGGAAAGTTGACGTAAGTAGCAACTCTTGTCGCGTTGTTTTGTTTATACTGCTGACGCAGCTTGAACTGGGCTTCTATATATTGGTCAAGGTTACCCAGCGCCATAGTGAACCCTTCCTTAAAGCCCGTCTGGATAATCTTTTCGAGATCTGAAAGAGATTCATATTTAACGGTGATGTCCACAGTTGTGTGCTCGCCCGTTTTAGAAAATACGTTGGACCACAATGAGCGAGGAAAATCAGGATTGATGTTCCCTTGCTCATCACAAAAGCGGTCCAGCCCGGAGAAGCTTTTTTTGAAATCAATTTTCTTATAATCCGCCCTGCACCAATGAGCTACATCTTCAGGACTTATCATAGCATACATCCATGAGCCGCCTTCTTTAAAGTCCATTGACTTCGTTTTTGTTCGGAAAGGTTTCGGAGCCCACCATTGATCCAGGATTTCCGGTTTCGTCCACGCATCCCAAACCAAGTCAAGGTCTGCAGCAAACTCTCTTTTTACATTGATGGTGTTATTTTCTTTATTAACAATAAAATCGAAAAGCAAAGTTGCGGTCATGATCGTTTCATTTTGTGTGATAAATAAATTTCGGTGTTAGTTGGCTTCAGCGTATTTTCTGAAGTTGTCGAGAATTGCTTGCCACCCCCCTTTTTGCATCTCAACTGGATTTTCATTTTCCGCATCGAAAACGATTGTCATTTTTGTTTTACCGCCGAGGTCAGCAAACTGAATCGACACTTGCCTTCCATCGGCAATCGCATAACCAATTTTAGATTGAGGTTTCACTTCACTATAAACGCCTTCAAAATCAAATCCGAAACTTCCATCTTTCGCCTCCATTCGAGAGCGAAGTTTGCCTCCAACTCGTAAATCATTCTCAGCCTTCGGGCAATGCCAATCGTCGACAGCAAAATTCCATTTTGTGATATGCTCAGGTTTGTTGTAGTAATCCCAAACTTTCTTTGCATTTGCAGAAATTGTTGTCTCCACAGTAATTTTTGTTGCGCTCATATTATTTCATTTTTTGTGTCAAGTAAATCTCGAGTTTCAATACATTCTCACGCATTCCCTTATCCGCACCAAACGTTTTCACGACTGTTTCATAAAGTTCTCGCGTGTCAAATAGCATCTGCCATTTCATAAAAGTTTTGTCCTGCTGCGATTCAAATTCAACTGTGGCTATAAAATTCGGGTTGAAATGTTCGTACACAATTTTCCGATGTCTCACCACTTCTTTAAAAATGCTTCTGTTGGCATAATTCTTTCCATCCGGTCCATGCATGGTCAATAACCATTCGCTTCCTTCCGCCACTTCCATTTTGTGTATCGTATTAGTAAAGCCATTTGGTCCCCACCAATTTTTTATGTGTTCCGGATCTGTCCACACTTCCCAAACCAATTCAATGGGTGCATTAAGCATCCGTTCAATACGAAGCTCTCTTTCTGCTACATCATTTGCTACCTTTTCCATGAGCTTTGTTTTTTTGAAGTAAGGCCAGATACTTATCCAGATTATCAAAGCGGCTCTCCCAGATTTTCCGGAATTGCTCCAACCATTTATCGATCTCTTTCATTTTATTGATTTGGAGTTGGTAATAAATCTCCCTGCCTTGCTGCTTTTGAGAAACCAATTCACACTCCGTCAAAATCCGTAAATGCTTAGACACCGCCTGCCTGCTAGAATGAAATTGATCTGCTATGGCATTAGGTGTCATGGCTTGCACCGCGATGAGTGCAATGATGGCTCGGCGTGTCGGGTCGGCAATGGCCTGAAAAATATCTCTTCGCATAAATTATTTGTTCTGTTTAAGAAACCATTTGATTGCAAATGTATATGCAACCGTTCGGTTTCACAAAGTATTTTCAAAAAAAAATTCAGAGGGCCGAAATTTGTGCAAAGAGCCAGGCATAAACAAAAAAAGCCAGTGACTTTCATCACTGGCTTTTGTTTCAGGTTTAGAATCCCGGATAACTACTCGGGTTATTTCTTCGCTTTTGCTTTAAATTCTTCTTTGATTTTTTCGATGTCAACCGCTTTGGCAACTGGTTTGAAGTTCTGTACTTTAAGGTCCGTCCTTCTGCGAGCTGCTTTTGCTTTATCCTTGCGGTTTTTTCTCTTTAATCGTGTTACTGACATGGCTTAATATTTTAACGAGCCGCAAAAATAGTGGTTATTTTGGTTATTACAAGCCACGACCACTAAATCTAGAACTTAAACGTAACACCTATGCGGGCATTGGTAGAGCCAAGAGCTCCTATCTCTGCAAAGCCTCCTACTGACTTACTAAAATAATAACGCGCACCAGCGTGAATGCCAAGGAACAAACCGCTACCATAAGCATCACCTGCACCAGCTCCATTATAGTTTTTCCATGAAAATGAGCGATAGCCAAGGCTTAAACCTCCATAGATATCCCAGTTTTTGTCTCTCACATTGAAAAGCTTACTGAAGTGATAGGAACCACGTAAACCAATATAGGTAGCAGTATAACTGTTATCTGTACCTCCCCAGGCATAATGATAAGACAAGTAATCGATCCCGCCACCAAAGCTTATGTCGTCTGATACTCCAGCCTCATATATTACGCTCAACGGAACACCTCCTTGATAATAGGAGTTCAGTCCGATACCGATATTCAAAAGATTATCACCCTTCCGATATTGTGCAGAAGCAGTGTTTGAGAAAAAAGAAAAAGCACCCACCAGGCAAACTCCTAAAATAATTCTTTTCATAAGTAAAGTTTAATTTTGGCGCGAGTGTACAATATTTCGATTTCCTGTGCAATCTCTTTTCGATGGACTGTAATCTGCAAATAGTAATTAGTTTTGTGCATGGAAAAAGTCTCTCTGCCTAAGGGCACCCGCGACTTTGGCCCAACTCAAATGGCCAAGCGGCAGTTTATCATTGATTCGATAAAAAAAGTATTTCAGAAATATGGTTTCCAACCTTTGGAAACTCCCGCGATGGAAAACCTTTCAACACTTACAGGAAAGTATGGAGAAGAAGGTGATCAGCTACTTTTTAAAATTCTCAATTCTGGTGATTTTTTAAAAGATGTAGACAAACAGAATCTGGAAAATCGAAACTCTAAACTTGTTACATGGGATATTTCGGAAAAAGGTCTTCGCTACGATCTCACGGTTCCGTTCGCACGGTATGTGGTGATGAATCGTCATGAGATCACATTTCCTTTTAAGCGATATCAGATTCAACCTGTGTGGCGTGCCGATCGTCCACAGCGAGGACGCTATCGTGAATTTTATCAATGCGATGCTGATGTAGTTGGTACTAGTTCTCTGATATGCGAAGCGGAAATTATCCTCATGATAAAAGGTGCTTTTCGCTCTTTAGGAATTTCTGACTACTCGATAAAAATTAACCACAGAGGAATTCTTTCAGGTCTTGCTGAAATCATTGGAGCCGGTGAAAACGAAAGCGCACTATTCGTTGCTATTGACAAACTAGATAAGATTGGCGAAGAAAAAGTGAAAGAAGAATTGCGATTAAAAAATTTCAAAGAACAAAATCTTACTCTCCTCTTTGAAACGCTAAACTTCAAAGGGAACACAAAACAGAAAATTGATTTTCTCACTCAAAAGTTTAGCACCTCAGAGAAAGGACAAAAAGGTATTAAGGATTTTAATGAAGTTCTTTCATTAGTAGAAGGCTTTGGCGATAATGATGATCATGTGGAATTTGACATCGCACTTGCACGAGGTTTGAGTTACTACACTGGTTGTATTTTTGAAGTGAAGGTCAATAACGTGGCAATTGGAAGTGTAAGCGGTGGCGGCCGCTACGATAATCTCACTGCTGTTTTTGATTCCAAAGAAAAAAGCTCAGGAGTAGGAATCTCGTTTGGTATCGACCGCATTTATGATGCCATGGAAGAACTAAAAATCTTCCCAAAGGAAGCAAGTGCTTCTTCAACTGTTTTGATCACCTACCTTGACGAAACGAGCTTTGCTTATGGACTAAAAATCGCTCAATCACTTCGTGAAAAAGAAATTGCGAGTGAAATTTATCCAGACCAAGCTAAGATCAAAAAGCAAATGGAGTATGCCGACAAGAAAAAAATTCCTTTTGTTATTGTGATCGGTTCGGAAGAAGTAAAGACTGAGATTCTTACGATAAAGAAAATGGAAACAGGAGATCAATCTAAATTATCACTTCAAGAAATTATTAACACGATTTTACCGAATAAATAATTCAGTCTTGGATCATTTACACACCATAAGTTCAAAAACTCTTTCCTTTTCCGATTTAAAAAAAATCCTGGCTGAAAATTATCAGCTTGCGCTTTCATCTGATTCCATCAAAAAAATTAGAGATTGTCGTGAGTATCTGGATAAGAAACTCGAAGCGACATCCGAACCCATTTACGGAATCAATACTGGCTTTGGCTCGCTCTACAACAAAAACATTCCCAAGGACCAGCTTGAAAAACTTCAAGAAAACTTGGTGATGTCGCATGCATGTGGCATGGGGCCAGAAGCACCGCAGGAAGTTGTGAGGATCATGCTGTTTCTGAAAATTCAATCGCTCTCGTACGGATATTCAGGTGTACAAGTAGAGACGGTTGAACGTTTGGTTTCACTCTTCAATAAAAATATTCTTCCGAAAATTTATGAAATGGGTTCACTGGGAGCGTCAGGTGATCTTGCTCCCCTAGCCCATCTTTCACTTCCGTTGATTGGTTTAGGAGAAGCTTACTTCCAAAGTAAAAAGATTACGGGTGAAGAAGTTTTGAAAGAAATGAATTGGGAAAAACTCCATCTCAAATCCAAAGAAGGACTTGCCCTATTAAATGGAACTCAATTCATGAGTGCATACGGAGTCTGGTGTGTGCTTCATGCTCAGCGACTTCTCCAACTCGCTAACATTATCGGAGCTATTTCTTTGGATGCTTTCGATGGACGCATCGAACCATTCGATGAAGACGTTCATCGCATTCGTCCGCACACTGGCCAGGTAAAAGTTGCTGCGGAAATGAAAAGACTTTTAAATGGCAGCACGATTACTACTCAATCTAAAAAGCATGTACAAGATCCTTACTCCTTCCGCTGTATTCCGCAAGTGCATGGAGCGAGCGATGACACTATTGAATTTATTGCTAAGACCTTTCTCACCGAAGTGAATAGCGTTACCGATAATCCAAATGTTTTTTGTGAAGACGACAAAATTATTTCAGCTGGAAATTTTCACGGACAACCGCTTGCACTCGCACTCGATTTTTTAGCCATTGCACTTTCTGAGTTGGGGAGTATTTCTGAAAGAAGAACCTATCAACTCATATCCGGTTCACGCGATTTGCCAAATTACCTTATCGCAAATCCGGGTATCAATTCTGGACTGATGATTCCTCAATATACGGCCGCCTCGCTAGTGAGCCAGAACAAACAACTTTGTACTCCCGCATCGGTGGATTCTATTGTTTCCAGCAATGGGCAAGAAGATCACGTGAGTATGGGCGCAAATGCAGCAACCAAAGCTTATAAAATCGTCAATAATTT
The DNA here is from genome assembly GCA_036002745.1 of Cyclobacteriaceae bacterium. GTDB lineage: Bacteria > Bacteroidota > Bacteroidia > Cytophagales > Cyclobacteriaceae > ELB16-189. The sequence goes on from DASYTA010000106.1 coordinate 11,506, forward strand.
TTACTCCATTCTTGCAATAGAATTGATCACTGCCGCGCAGGCGTTATATTTCAGGAAGCCTTTAAAAACTTCTCCCTACCTGGAAAATTTTGTAGATACTTTTAGACAGCAAATTCCGTTTATAGAGACAGATCGTTTACTACATAACGACTTGGAGAAGGCTGAGAATTTTCTGAAAGAGTTTAATTTAGAGGCGTGAGGCAATCCTTTCTTTTTATCGGATTTTGTTTTTTAAGCTTGATGGCTCAAGCTCAGTACGTCAGCCGTTTGGGCCGTTTTCGAGTTGATCAGGTAAGAGGATGCGCGCCATTTACAATTAACATCACTAGCACCAATTTGATTACAACAGGTGAATGTACTCCAGGTAAACCTTGTATCATGAGTTTTGATGGCTCAAACAATTGCCCGCCGAATGCAAGCTGTCAAAATGTTATTCAATTTACCTACAACACACCCGGCACTTACAAACTAACAGTTCTCTATCAAAGTATTGGTGCCGATGATATCATGGTAACGGTGGATCCGAATATTCAGCCAGCGTTTGATATTTTCACTTGTGCCGGATCAAAAGTTTCGATCAACATCACTGACAAGACTTATGATTCATACGATATTGATTTCGATAATAACGGAACGATAGATGCCTCTATTCCTTCTGGAAATAATCAAGTGGCATCATTTAGTTATGGTGTGCCCGGTAACAAAAACATTAGCGTAAAGGGAAAGAAATTAAATTCAGCTAATAATTGCAGTGCAAAAGTTCAACCT
>DASYTA010000107.1:0-1998 GCA_036002745.1 Cyclobacteriaceae bacterium
GCCGGTATAAAAATTTCGCGCATTAAAAACCTGGAGGATGATATTGCGCTGAACCTTGCAGCTCTTGGCATTCGTATCATCGCGCCAATTCCTGGTAAGGGAACGATCGGTATTGAAGTGCCAAACAAGAATCGTGAGATGGTGAGCATTCGTTCGGTACTTGCTTCACCAACTTTCTCCAAGTCAGATAAAGAACTTCCGATCGCGTTGGGCAAAACAATTTCTAATGAATTGTTTGTGATTGATCTCACCAAGATGCCTCACTTGCTGGTGGCTGGTGCAACGGGCCAGGGAAAATCAGTTGGCTTGAATGTGATCCTGACTTCATTACTTTACAAGAAACATCCGAGCCAATTAAAATTTGTTTTGGTCGATCCGAAAAAAGTGGAGATGAGTTTGTTCAGCAAAATTGAACGACACTATCTTGCTAAGCTACCCAACAGCGAAGAAGCAATCATCACCGATACAAAGAAAGTAGTGTATACGCTCAATTCGCTTTGCATCGAAATGGAAAATCGCTACGAGATGTTGAAAGATGCAGGAGCGAAAAATCTAAAAGAATACAACGTAAAATTTGTCGCTCGAAAACTGAATCCAAAAGAAGGGCATCGCTTTTTGCCTTACATCGTTTTAGTGATTGATGAGTTGGCCGACTTGATGATGACAGCCGGCAAAGAGGTTGAAACACCCATCGCACGTCTTGCGCAATTGGCAAGAGCAATTGGTATTCACTTGGTGGTAGCAACTCAACGTCCTTCTGTAAACGTGATCACGGGCGTAATTAAAGCGAACTTCCCTGCACGCTTATCTTTCCGTGTAACTTCGAAAATAGATTCGCGCACTATTCTTGATACAGGCGGTGCTGATCAATTAGTAGGTCAAGGAGATATGCTTCTTTCAGCTGGTTCAGAAATTATTCGTTTGCAAAGTCCGTTTGTGGATACTCCGGAGCTGGACAAAATTGTTGATTTCATTGGCTCACAGCGCGGCTATGACTCAGCGTATATGCTTCCAGAATTTGAAGGCGAAGATGAAGGCGGCGCATCAACTGTCGATTTATCAGAACGCGATGCCATGTTTGAGGAAGCAGCCAAATTGATTGTCGGTCATCAACAAGGTAGCACGTCATTAATTCAACGTAAACTGAAACTTGGATACAATCGTGCAGGTCGCTTGATTGACCAGTTGGAAGCGGCAGGAATCGTTGGTCCTTTTGAAGGAAGTAAGGCTCGTGAGGTGCTGATTAAAGATCCAATGAGTTTGGAACAATTATTGAACGCATTAAAAGAAAAACATAGCCAATCTTAATTAACTTGAACTTATAATGAAGAAATCGATTTTAATTTTCATCGGAATTGTTGTTGCAAATTTTGCCATAGCACAGTACGACCCCAAAGCTCTTGAGATATTGGAAGCCATGAGCAAAAGATATAAAGCAATCACCGCGTTTGAAGCCAACCTTACTTCCACCTTGGTGAATGAGTCCGCAGGTGTGAAAGACGAATTCAAAGGAAAGCTCACCGTAAAAGGAGATAAATACAGACTTGAACTGGAAGAACAACATGTGTATAACAATGGAACAACAGTATGGACTTATTTGCCCGCCAGCAAAGAAGTGAACATTGATAACTACGATCCCAAGTCGGAAGATCTCAATCCATCAAAATTTTATGAAATGTATAAGAAGGGATTTAAATATTTACTGATGGGCGATAAGACAGAAGGTGGCGTAGCATGCGACGAGATTGATCTTGTTCCTGAAAAGAAGGACGCTCAATATTTCAAAGTGAAAATGATGATTTCCAAAAAAGATAAGAGCGTGCAAAACTTTACGATGTTTGATCGCAGTGGAAATAAATACAAATATGTGATCACCAAATTCACTCCTAACGTGAAATTGGACGATACCTACTTTACATTCGATCCGAAGAAACACCCTGGGGTGGAAGTAGTTGATTTAAGGTAAGCCAAATTAGAAGATATTGAAGTAAGCCTCGA
>DASYTA010000108.1:0-19954 GCA_036002745.1 Cyclobacteriaceae bacterium
TTCTCCAATGCCGGACCAGCCAAAACTTTTTCAACACAACCAGACTTTCCGCAATAACACGGACCACCTGATGCATCCAAAATGTTGTGCCCCCATTCGCCACCGATGCCATGAAATCCATTAATTACTTTACCATCTACCACTACACCACCGCCTACTCCAGTTCCCATGATTACTCCAAATACTACTTTCGCTTCTGGAAATTTCTCTTTCACAATGCCCATGTTTGCTTCAGCTACAGCAAAGCAATTGGCATCGTTGGCCATAAGCACTTCCATGCCCAATAATTTTTCAAGGTCTTCTTTGAGCGTTCGTCCGTTCAAACTTGTGGTGTTGCAATTTCGCATGGTGCCTGACTTTGGACTACGAATGCCGGGTGTAGCGATCCCAATCTTCTGAGGAAGATACCCCATAGATGATTCCATTTTGTCAACAACTCTTTTGATCTGCTGGAGAATATGATCATAGCCTTGACTGCTCTCCGTAGGTAGTCGATCTCTAAACAGGACTTGCGGAGCATTTGCTGATTCTAAAACAGCTCCCTCTATTTTGGTACCGCCGAGGTCAATTCCCCAAAGGTTTGTTTTTGAATTTTTCATCGAACGCAATTTATTTGCTTTCGCCTTAGCTGCAAAAGAATTGCGTACGGGATCAAAAAAAATTTTCTAGCAATCAGGAGAACAAAGGGGATTTGCTATCCAAGTAATTTTACGTCCTGAATGATTTCGCGGGTAACATTATAAAATTCCTTGTGCATGTTGAAAGGAGCTTCGCCATTAACTTCTTTAATACGATAATTTCCGTCTTCCTGCATTGTATAAGAATTTACATTATCGCGCATGTTGTATCGCAAAATGTTCATAGCTTGTTTTTTCAGCATCTCTTGTTCCAGCAAAAACAAAGACTCAATCCTACGATCGAAACTGCGCACCATTGCATCTGCACTGCCAATGTAAACTTTGGGATTACCATTGTTATGGAAATAATAAACCCTTGAATGTTCTAAGAATTCACCTACAACCGATATGACTTCAATGTTCTCACTAACACCTTTCCGGCCAGGTCTCACACAACAAATTCCTCGCACGATCAGCTTGACTACGACACCGGCCTGTGAGGCTTCGTACAATGCATCGATTAGTTCTTTGTCTTGGATTGAATTTAACTTAATGATGACTCCCCCGATCAATCCATTGCGAGCGTTTTCCGATTCAACGCGAATCATTCTTATCAATTGATTACGCATGTCATTGGGTGAAGTGATCAAGTTGATATAGGACGTAGGGTGTGAATGCCCTGTTATAACATTGAAAAATTCAGATACATCGTGTGCATACGTCTCGTTAGTGCTGAGCAATCCAACGTCAGTATAAAAACGCGACGTCATTTCATTGTAATTTCCGCTCGACAAATGAACATAACGATAAACGCGATCAGGTTCATTGCGCACAATCAACAAAAGCTTTGTATGTGTCTTCAAACTGCTCACGCCATAGATCACGAAGCATCCGGCTTTCTGCAAACGTTGAGCTTGGCGCAAATTATTCTCCTCATCAAATCGAGCTTTCACCTCAAATAAAACAGAAACATGTTTTCCGTTTTCTGCTGCTTTCAACAACGCAGCGCTTACGCGCGATTCTTTTGGAGCCAGTCGATAAATAGTAATCTTGATCGATAGTACATATGGATCATCCGCGGCCTTTTCCAATAATTCTAGCACCGGTTCCATCGAGTTGTAAGGATGTTGCAATAGGATGTCACGCTCCTTCAAAACTTCAAATAAGTCTCTTGTTCCCTGCTCAGGAAATGAAACTGGTTTCACCGGTGGCTGCGGTTGAAAGCGTTTGCCTTTAAACTCCGGATGGTTTACAATTTGATTTATCCCTGAAAAATCAATCAATGCGCCCTTGGGTATTATGAAAATGTTTTGATCGTCCAGGTCCCATTGAATTTTTAAAAGGCGCATCATCCATGGATCGGGATTCTCCTCAATTTCGAGTTTCACTACACGACCTGTTCTCCGAGTTTGTAATTTTCTTTTTAACTCTTCGAGGAAATTGGTTTCGATGTCTTCACTCTCTTCCAATGTAAAATCACCATTTCTATTAATACGAAATAAGTTAACGCTCGCGATTTCAATATTCCTGAATAAATGATGAACGTTATTTCGAATAATGTCTTCAACAGAAATAAAGGAAATAGAATTATCCTTATTCAGAATTTCGTAGAACCTCGGAATGTTACTTGGTACTTGAATGAAAGAGACTCTGAGTTGATTCTGATGATCTTGAGGCGCTTTTGTTACCACACCAAACAGTAGTCGGTTATTTTTTAGTACGGGAAACGTGTGATAATTATCAAAGAGCATCGGAGTAAGCATCGGATAGATGGTACGCTGAAAATACAGATCAACCCGAGCTTTATCTTCCTCATCCAAAAGTGGATACTCAGCAAGTCTGAAATTATTCTTGTCAAATAATGGCCTTAGTTTTTTAATGAAATAATCGCATTGCTCTGCCACCAACTGGTGAATTTCTTTCATCAGGTGATTACGAAAGGGCTCTTCGCGAAGGCCACTGTAATCATAGCGTTCTTTTCCGAAGTCGAGGTAATTGTAGAGGCTCCCTAATCGAATGGTACAGAACTCATCCAAATTGGATGCGGTAATGGAAAGAAATTTTAATCGATCAAAAATACTTCGGTCAATGTGTTTGGCTTGATCGAGTACGCGGTAATTAAATTGAAGCCAGCTTAGATCGCGACTAATGTAGTTGCTTTCATAAATCTGTTTGGCAATTAAATCGACTTCTTGTGATGGTACTACTTCGCTTTCCATAAACCGAATTCAAGATTACTGATTACAAGGTTAAAAAATTTCTGCTGTGGAGAAGTAATCTTCAATTATCAAATAGTTAAATATCTATTTTAGCATACTTTGCATTCTTTTCAATAAAATCTCTTCGAGGAGCAACTTCGTCTCCCATTAGCATTGAGAACAAGTGATCAGCTTCAGCAGCAGATTCAATACTAACTTGTTTGAGTGTGCGCTTAACTGGATCCATTGTGGTTGTCCAAAGCTGTTCTGGATTCATCTCTCCAAGACCTTTATAGCGTTGAACGCCAACACTGTCTTCTTTTCCATCTTTGGCTAATTGCTTTACCAAGATGTCGCGTTCTTCTTCATTCCAACAATAGCGTTCTTCTTTTCCTTTCTTAACAAGATAAAGCGGCGGCAAAGCGATATAAACATAACCCTGCTCGATAAGTTCGCGCATATATCGGAAGAAGAAAGTCAAAATCAACGTACGAATGTGGCTTCCATCCACATCGGCATCAGTCATGATGATTACTTTGTGATATCTAAGTTTCACCAAGTTAAGCGCCTTGCTGTCATCGGCAGTGCCGAAGGTCACGCCGAGAGCAGTGATCATATTCTTGATCTCCTCGTTCTCGTAGATTTTATGCTCTTGTGCTTTTTCTACATTGAGAATTTTTCCACGCAAAGGAAGAATGGCTTGAAAATTTCTATCACGACCTTGTTTGGCCGAACCACCCGCTGAATCCCCCTCCACCAGATACAATTCGCAAATTGATGGATCGGAGCTTGAACAGTCAGCAAGTTTACCAGGAAGACCAGTTCCTGAGAGAACATTCTTGCGCTGCACCATTTCACGCGCTTTACGAGCTGCAATGCGAGCTTGAGCAGCAAGAACAACTTTACTGATGATGAGCTTTGCTTCACGCGGATTTTCCTCCAAAAAATTCTGAAGCATCTCTCCTACGGCAACGTCCACTGCACCCATGGCTTCTGAGTTACCCAGCTTGGTTTTAGTTTGTCCTTCAAATTGCGGTTCCTGAACTTTAACTGAAATTACAGCAGTAAGTCCTTCACGAAAATCATCACCACTGATTTCTACTTTAGCTTTTTCGAGAAGGCCAGACTTGTCGGCATAACTCTTGAGTGTACGCGTCAGCGCCCTTCTGAAACCTGCTACGTGCGTTCCGCCTTCATGCGTGTTAATGTTATTCACATACGAAACCAGATTCTCGCTGTAAGAAGTATTGTAGCCCAACGCTACTTGCACTGGAATTTCGGATTTGGTGTTTTCTATGAAAATTGGATTAGGAATTAATTTTTCGCGGGTTGAATCCAAATATTCAACAAACTCACGTAAGCCTACTTCTGAAAAAAATGTATTTGATTTTGGATTTCCCGATTCATCATTCTCGCGAAGGTCCTTGAGGTTGAGTCGTATTCCTGGATTCAAGAAAGAAAGCTCGCGCAAACGAGTTGATATCGTTTCATAATTATACTCCGTTGAAAGCACGAAAATTTCTTCATCCGGCTTGAAATGCTGGGTCGTTCCTCTACGCTTTGATTCACCAACTACTCTCACTGGATATTGAGGAACACCGCGATGATACTCTTGTTCGAAAATTTTCCCCTCGCGATAAACCGTAGTGTGTAACACCGATGACAACGCATTGACACACGAAACACCCACTCCATGCAAACCTCCGGAAACCTTGTAAGTGTCTTTATCAAACTTTCCTCCAGCATGCAGAACCGTCATAACCACCTCTAGCGCCGACTTCTTTTCCTTCTCATGCATATCTGTAGGGATACCTCGACCGTTATCTTCCACAGTAATGGAGTTATCCTGATTAATGATCACATTGATCTCATCGCAATAACCGGCCATTGCCTCGTCAATGCTATTGTCAACCACCTCCCAAACCAAATGGTGTAAGCCCTTTATCCCGATATCTCCTATGTACATGGCCGGTCGCTTACGCACCGCCTCCAAACCTTCTAAAACCTGAATATTACTAGCTGAGTAATTAGTTTCCTTGCCTGCTTTTCCTGCGTTCATTTTGAATTATTATAACCCTCAAAAATAAGGTTTTTGTAAGCGTTTTCCGCATTTTTAGTACACATTTGTTAAGTATTTCTTTGTAAAAAATACTCTCTAAAATGCAGCGCAATCCCTAGATAAGTTCATGAAAAATGACCTCTCAGAAGTATCGAAACTAGCCAGGTTCAAGCTTATGATTACAGTAAAGCCAGAAGACATTGATGAGTTGGGACATGTGAACAATGTTGTCTATCTAAGTTGGGTACAATTAGTCGCAGCTGCTCATTGGAATACTCTCTCTTCGGAAGAAATCCGATCCAAAAACATATGGGTGCTCTTCGCCACGAGATCGATTATATAAACCCCGCTTTCATGGATGACGTGTTAACGGGATACACATGGGTCAGTTCCCTTGAGGGGGCTAAGTCAACACGTCACGTTGAATTCTTTTTAGGAGACAAATGCCTGGCGAAAGCAAAAACAAATTGGTGCTTGCTGGACGCAACTACCTTGAAGCCTAAACGTATCGGGGCGGATATTAAAATCTTACTGGAGACTTAATCTTTTAGGCTGGTTTGTACTGCTTAGTGTGGTAAAAGCCAAATAAGCACAAGCCCAGTTGAAAAAGTATCGTCGCAGAGATGGTAAAAATTAGCAGCATAGCTCCATCGTTATTATTGAATATAAAGTTAAAGTAAAATAGTTTAATTATCCTAATTTTCAGTTAGTTAAAGTAAATGAATCTGAGGGAAGTTATATTAAAGGAACACTCGAAGAAGCAATGTGACAAAGTTGTAGCATATGTTGGTAGCAATGCATCACGGTTTGCTGAATTGGTGGGTTTGTTTCTGGAAGGACCATACCGTGTTACCCAACGTGCAGGCTGGCCACTATCCTGTTGTATTGAAAAGAATCCTAAACTGATTGAGCCTCACCTTAGACAGGTCTTGAATTTCACTTTGAAACCTGGTGTACATGATGCTGTTAAGAGGAATGTGACTAGGCTTTTACAATTCATCACCATCCCTAAAAGGCTACAAGGTCTCACAGCGAAGATCTGCTTCCAATTCTTTACTGATAAAAAAGGACCGATTGCCGTCAGAGTCTTTTCTATGACAGTGCTCTCAAATCTGGCGAAGGAGTTACCTGAGTTGAAGAACGAGTTGATCCCTTTAATTGAGGATCAAATGCCTTATGGAAGTGCTGGCTTTATTTCTCGGGGTCGAAAAGTGTTGAAAGAATTAAAGAAGTAATTTTGGAGCTTCATGGAAAAAATCTCCTCGCACATTTGCAAAAGCTGTGGCAACGAATTTATAGGTAACTATTGTAATCTCTGCGGTGAGCAAGTACTTCATGCTTCTGATCGATCATTTAAAAAGCTATTGAGCAATATTCTCGCGGCAATCACTTTTGCAGACTCTAAGTTTGTTAGAACGCTTTGGTTGATATTGAAAAGGCCGGGTTTCATTTCCAGAGAGTTTGCAGAAGGCAGGCGCATCAAATACCTTCCACCATTATCACTCTTTTTCTTGCTCAACCTGGTTTACTTCCTTTCCAATAAAGTAATCCAACTCTTCAATGCCTCCCTTAATACACAGCTTGGCACTCCTCTCGGCCGATTTTATCGTGGGATAGTTACTCGAAAAGCGGTTGCTATGGATATGGATCTGGCCTCATTTAGTTTAGTTTATAACCTGAAGACCGTAACATTGGCCAAACTGATGGTTATGGTTTTTGTGGTAATTTCATCGCTTCCGCTGAATATTTTGTACCGAAAGCGTAACCGGTATTTCACGGATCATATCGGTTACATGGTCGAATTAGCCTGCTTTAATTTATTCCTAAACGCAATCGTCCTGTCGATTTTTGCAGCTTTCTTGGGTGCAGGAAAATATCTTGATGAACTTACTCTCACGTTTATTTTCATTGCTACCAACTTGTATTTCGTAGTAAAATCCAGTCATGAATTCTACGCAGAAAAAAACTGGAGGCTGGTGATCAAATCTATTTTGATGGTTCTATTTCTAAAAATTTCGTTGGAGATATATCGCTCCGTACTATTTTTTGCAACGATCTGGTCGCTGTAAAAAATCAGTTTCCTAAAGTGTGAGATAGATTATTGATTAACTCGAGCGCTTGCTTCTTTTCTTGAGTAGAAACTAAACGAGAATACGATTGAAGAGAATTAATTGCCTCTTCGATTTCTTTATTCATGGCAAGTGTAAGTCCTAAGTTGAAGTGGCTGTTGGGAAAATATGGCTCGATCTCAATGGAAATTTGATAATGAACTTTCGCCAGTGCAAGATTACCAACCTCAGCATACAAGTTCGCGAGGTTGTAGTGTGCTTCAAAGTGGCGCGGATTTTCTTTAAGGCATTTTGTGAAGCAATCAATAGCCTTGCTTACGTTTCCTTCTTGCGATTCAAGTATTCCTAAATTGCAATAAGCATCAGCAATGGAGTCACCTTCTTCAATTGCTTTCTGATAAGTATCCTTAGCTTTCTTATCGCCTCTGTCGTCAAGTAAAAGCGCTTCTTCGAAACGGGAAAGGTGATTAAGGCTTACTACTTTTCCTGCGGAGAATAAATCAAGTTGCCCTGGCTTTTTCTTCGCTTCCTTCCCTTTTTTGCGAACAGGCTTGAATCCAAATTTCTCCGGACCAGGACTTGGGAATTGGATCACTTTAGCCATTAACACAAAGTTAAGGAGGATTTACCATAACCAAACAGATTGGCTGGTACCATGAGAAATCGGCCCACCAGAATAATTATTAAACCAAAGTTAACGTAAGAGTTGGGAGATTTTGAATCAGTGCGATGGCTTCAACTCTTCCTCAGGGTTATGCTTGTAGGTGAAGACGAACGGGAAAACTAAACCCAGAATTAGAGCATATCCGGCAAAACTAAACCAGATGCTTTGCCAGTCGCGAACACCATTAGTCGTAAAGTGATCTACTACCCATCCGCTAAACGCACCTCCCAAAAAAGCACCAATGCCATTGGTCATCAACATAAACAAACCTTGTGCACTTGCCATGATGCTTCTGTCTGCTTCTTTTTCAACAAACAAAGACCCAGAGATGTTGAAAAAATCGAACGCCATACCGTAGATGACCATAGACAACACTAAAAGAATTAATCCATCACCAGGATTGCCAACTCCAAATAATCCGAAGCGCAGCACCCAGGCAAAGATGCTAATGATCATGACTGTTTTTATTCCAAATTTTTTGAAGAAAAAAGGAATGGTCAGGATAAAGAGTGTTTCCGATATCTGCGAAATTGAAAGCAACAGGTTTGGATGTCTTACCCCAAATGAATCGGAATAGCTCAATTTAAAATCTTCAAGAAACGTTCCCCCAAAAGTGTTTGTGATCTGTAACGCTGCTCCTAACAACATTGCGAATAAAAAGAATATAGCCATTCTTTTTCTCTTGAACAATACAAACGCATCAAGCCCAAGCGTAGAAAGCAGCGTGCGATTTTTTGTTTCTCTTACTGGTGGACAAGCCGGCATTGTAAAAGCATAAAGACCGAGCACCAAAGCGGAAGATGCGCTCACATAAAGTTGCAGCGAACTCAATGTCCAGTGACCAAAGTCTATTACCCACATAGCGCAGATAAAGCCAACTGTACCCCACACTCTTATGGGAGGAAAGACTTTAATAATGTCGATGCCCTCTTTCTTCAATACGGCATACGAAACTGCATTGTTCAGCGCAATTGTTGGCATATAGAACATCGAATTCAGCAACATGATGATGTACATCGTGCCCGGATCTTTTACTGTAGAAGCCCAAAACAGCATCGCAGCACCGATAATGTGACAAATCCCAAGCACCCGTTCTGCATTTATCCATCGGTCGGCAACGATACCCATTAACGCAGGCATAAATAAGGATGCAACTCCCATTGTTCCATAAATGCTTCCCACCTGAATGCCCGTAAACTTAAGAGTCAAGATCATGTACCCGCCAAGCGAAATCAGCCATGAGCCCCAAATGAAGAACTCAAGAAAATTCATCACAATAAGCCGATGCTTTATGCTCATGTATCTTGGTTTAGATTATTGGTGAAATGAGAAATTCAAAAGTATTTGAATCCTAGTTTCTCTTGCCGAGTTCGTCTCTGATTTTTGCTGCGCGCTCGTAATCTTCTTTGTCGATCGCATCTTTCAAAAGATCACGCAATTTGTCTGTCGTGAAACTCTTAAAGTCCTCGCTCTTTTTAGAGGTGGTCTCTTTTTTTACTTTCGCTTTTGGTTCTGACTTTGGAATAATTTTTTCCTTCTCTTCTTCTTCCTCTTGATCGGTGAGTACGATACCTGCTTCAGCTAGGATTGTCTCGAACGTATAAATCGGAGAATCAAAACGCAATCCGATGGCAATCGCATCCGACGGACGAGCATCGATTTCTGTTTTCTTTAATCCATCGCTGCAAACAATTTTTGCAAAGAAGACTCCTTCCTTCAAATCAGAAATCACGATCTCTTCTACATGAAAATGAAACGCGTTAGCGAATGACTTAAAAAGATCGTGCGTCATCGGCCGGTTAGGAATAATCTTTTCAATTTCAATAGCAATGGCTTGCGCTTCAAACATTCCAATAATAATTGGCAAACGCCTATTTCCAGAAGTTTCTCCTAACACCAGAGCAAACGATCCGGTTTGGGATTGACTAGACGAAAGCCCTAAAATCTCAAGTTTAATTTTCTTTGGAGCAGCCACTTATTAAGTTCAAGTTATGAAAATAGTTCAAAAAATTATTTCGCAGCTAAAACAGCTTCGGTGAGTTTCGGTAATACGTCAAACGCATCGCCAACAATTCCATAATCTGCTGCTTTGAAAAAAGGCGCATCAGCATCTTTGTTAATCACCACAATACACTTTGATGAATTCACTCCTGCCAGATGTTGAATTGCCCCTGAAATGCCTACAGCAATATAAAGTTGAGGAGCAACCTTAACTCCAGTTTGACCAACGTGTTCGTGGTGAGGACGCCAACCCATATCGCTAACAGGCTTGCTGCATCCAGTAGCTGCGTGTAAAGCCTTGGCAAGGTTTTCTAATATTCCCCAATGTTCTGGGCCTTTCATTCCTCGACCACCAGAAACAACAATTTCAGCTTCTGGAAGTAGGATGTCTCCAGTTGCTTTTTCAGTTGATAATGTTTTTGTATTGAAATCAGAGTCGTTGAGAGTTACCGAATAATTAGTGACTTGAGCATTTCCGCCAACCTCTTTCAACTCCGCAGCGTTCTTCTTGATAGCAATTACTTTCTTCGCATTCTTCAACTCAACTAACGCAAAAGCTTTTCCGGTATAGATACTTCTCTTCACAACAAACCCCGCACTTGTGTCGGGTAGTTCTGTTACGTTACTAGCGAAACTTGCTCCTGTCTTTATTGCCACCTTTGCAGCCACAGGAGTTCCCAATGATGAATTGGCTAACACCAGCACATCGGCATTTTCATCTTGCATCGCTTTTGCGAGTACAGATGAATAAACCTGGATGACATGCTCGTTCAATTTTGTATCTGCTGCATGTAAAACTTTTGATGCACCGTATTTTCCTATTGACTGAAGTTCATTTGCATCGGCGGCACCAAGTACAATGGCAGTAACTGTTCCTCCCATTCCTTTTGCATAAGCCACTGCTTCGAGCGAAGTTTTTCTTGCCTTTCCTTCCGACGTTTCTACAAAAACTAATATATTCATCTCAATTCTTAATTTAAAAATTATAAAACTTTTGCTTCAGTCTTTAGTCTGGTCACTAACTCACCAACATTGTCGGCACTGATCATTTTCACAGCGCCTTTTGGTGCAGGCAATTCGTATTTCTTTGCCACAACAGATTGAACTGATGCTTTAGGTTCAACAACATTCAATGGTTTAGTTCTAGCTGACATAATACCACGCATGTTCGGAATTTTCCATTCAGCAATTGGCTCCTGGCATCCTGCAACTAAAGGCAAACTTGCTTCTACTTGTTCTTTTCCTCCTTCGATCTCTTTCGACATTTTCACTTTCGTTCCATCGATATCCAATTTCATAACTGGAGAAATCGAAGGAATACCCAACATCTCTCCTACCATGGCGTGAACAACCCCGCTATTAAAATCAATTGACTCGCGACCCATCAATATTAGATCATATCCTTTTGCGTGCTCTGCAATTTGAGTAGCCACAAATAACGAATCTGTTGGATCTGCATTAACGCGAATAGCGTCATCTGCACCAATTGCCAAAGCTTTACGAATGGTTGGTTCAGTATCAGCTGGTCCAACATTCAATACTGTTACTGTTGCTCCCGAAGTTTCTTTCAACTCAATGGCACGCGCCAAGGCATAATCATCGTAAGGGCCGATAATATATTGCACGCCAGTAGTATCAAACTTGGTGTTATTATCAACAAAGGCGATTTTGGAAGTGGTATCAGGGACGTGAGAAATGCAAACTAAAATCTTCATAAAGGCTCAATCAGGTGATTATCAATTTTCTAACAAATGAAAGCTAATTTTGGGCTCAAGATAAAGGATAAAAACCTAAAAAACCGAAAACTTTAGTCATGAAATCGGATCGAATAAAAATGCTGGAGCAATTTGTGGCTGAAGACCCAACGGACCCCTTTAATCATTACGCGTTGGCATTGGAATTGACAAAATCCGACAAGCAAAAAGCGAAAGAGATTTTTGATCAATTAATCTTATCTAATCCTGACTATGTACCTGCTTATTACCAGGCAGCGTTGCTATATCTAGAATTGAAGTTGAATAAAGATGCAACAATCATCATTGAAACTGGAATCGTTCAAGCTAAGAAACAGAATAATCTAAAAGCTGCCAATGAGTTGAGAGCTTTGTTGGATGAGATAGATTGAAATATCTAAACCTGAAACACAATCTTACCGACCTTATTAGGTTTGGTCACATCCTGAAATGATTCGGCTATTCTTGAAAACGGTCTGATAGAATCGACCACCGGCCTGATTTGATTTTTTCCGACGAAGGCAATCATCTCACTAAATTCCTGATCGCTGCCCATGGTAGTGCCGATCAATGAAAGCTGATTCCAAAACATGCGGTAAAAATCTACGTTGTTTGGCTTGCCGTTTGTCGCTCCGTAAAAAACAATTTTTCCAGCTGCTCTCAACATTTTAATATAGGTATTGATCTGATCGCCACCAGCGCTGTCGATAATCAAATCGAAACCACCTTTTGTTTTCCACAAGTCTTCGTAGGTACTATGCTTCTTATAATTATAACCACCCTTCGCTCCCATCTTGATGGCTTTGTCTAACTTCTCATCACTTCCTGAAGTGATGTAAACATTGGCTCCAACAGCTTTCGCGAAAAGAAAAGCAAACTGAGCTACACCACCACCAAATCCGGAAATCAAAACATTTTGGTCAGCCCGTAATTCTCCTTTACGAAACAGCGCCCGGAAAGCAGTAAGTCCGCCAAGAGGAAGCGCAGCAGCCTGCAACATGTCCAAATGAAAAGGTTTGTGATGAAGACGATCAACGGGTACAGAAATATATTCCGCAAAGGTCCCGTCAACTGGCATTCCAAGAACTGTATACTTTGGTGACTGAACATTCGGATTGGCACCCCAATCGATATTGGGATTGATGACTACCTCCTTGCCGATCCAATCTTTATGTTCCTCATTCTGCACCGATTCTACAATGCCGGCTCCATCTGAGCCCATCACCACTCCAGTTTTGATGTTCGGATATTTTCCTTCACGAATCCAATCATCGCGCCTGTTAAGCGCGACGGCTTTCATTTTTACCAATGCTTTTCCTGCAGATAAAACAGGTGTTGGTAATTCTTTCAGTTCAATTTTTCCGGGAGCAGTAAGTACAAGAGCTTTCATCAACAATCCAAAATTATTCTTCAACGCATAAGTTAGAAAGGAGAAACGTAATGCGCAAAAATGGATGCTAGATTCTTGATACTTGTCTCTGGATTTGCTAGTGACCAGAATCTAGAAAGCAGCATCAAGTTTAGAAAGGCATATCATCATCGCCACGGGGTGCTGGTGGCTCATCGCGGTTGATCCGGCTTTGGATATTGCTCATGGGTATAAATCCATCAGGAGAATCATAATCTGCCCACTTGGTGTATTTGCCAATGAATTTCAACCGCACATTCTCAAGTGAACCATTTCTGTGCTTGGCAATAATTACTTCGGCAACACCTTGTGATGGTGTGCCATCTTCATATTCAGTGATTTTATAATACTCCGGACGATACAAGAACATTACAATATCAGCATCCTGTTCGATTGAACCCGATTCGCGCAAGTCAGAAAGCTGCGGGCGTTTGTCGCCACCACGAGTTTCAACCCCGCGACTCAACTGCGAAAGTGCGATGACAGGCACACTCAACTCCTTGGCGATTCCTTTAAGCGCACGAGAAATAGATGCAATCTCTTGCTCGCGGTTTCCACCTGCTTCACCTTTCATCAACTGCAAGTAGTCGATTACGATCATCTGAATATTATGCTCCGCTTTCAACCTACGGCACTTGGCGCGCAATTCAAGAATAGAAAGTGCTGGCGTATCGTCGATAAAGATCGGAGCCGAAGAAAGACGGTTCGTTTTGTGAACCAACTGTTGCCATTCAAATTCCGCAAGATTTCCTTTCTTGATTTTTTCAGAATCGAGTTCCGCCTCAGCTGAGATCAAGCGATTCACCAACTGAAGTGAAGCCATCTCTAATGAAAAGATTGCAACGGGATGATTGAAATCAACTGCAGCATTGCGAAGAGCTGAAACAATAAAAGCGGTCTTACCCATACCAGGTCGAGCTGCAATAATTACAAGATCTGATTTCTGCCAGCCCGAAGTGATCCTGTCGAGCCTTGAGAAACCACTAGGAATTCCAGTCAAGCCGTCTTTGTGATTCTTTTTCTCCTGAAGTTCCTGAAATGCGCGGAACATCAACGACTTCATATTGTCGTAGTTCTTACGCAGGTTGGAGTCTGAAATCTCAAAGATGGATTGCTCGGTTTTATCTAGCAATTCAAAAACATCGGTAGTATCTTCGTATGCATCGTGATGAACCTGTGAAGCGATTTGAATCAGATCACGCTTGATCGCCATCTCGATGATAATCCGGGCGTGGTATTCAATGTTGGCGGCTGAACTTACCTTGGATGTAAGCTCCGCGATATAGTATGCGCCGCCTACAATTTCAAGTTTTCCATTTTTGCGAAGCTGAGCAACAACAGTGCGCATATCGACAGGCTCCGAAGACTTGAAAAGGTCAATGATCGCGGTATAGATTTCTTTGTGCTGGTCAGAATAAAAATGTTCGGGGCGTAAAAACTCCACCACATCCGTGAGCGCTTTCTTCTCCAGCATTAAAGCTCCTAGAATGGCTTCTTCCAGATCAGGCGCCTGAGGCGGCAACTTGCCGAGGCTCTCAGAGATATCTCTGGCGAGCGTTCGGTTTTTGTTACCTGCTCCGCTCATCGCAGAACTTAACCTCACTGGCGTTGATCGTTGCTCCATACTTTGTGGTTGTTGGTACGAGTTGCTTTTTTAAAACGGAGACAAACCTAACGTCATTGATTAAAACACTGTCCCCAACTCTCCAACATTCTAATAACACGATTTTTGTTGATAGAATTCAAAAATAAAAATATATAAGATCCAAAATTCAATTTTCAAACCATCGACATTTTGTTTTACTTTGAAAGGAAATGCAGTCGTCTCCTTCAATCGTTTATAGTCAAAGCACTGACAAACAGCGCATAGTTGTTGTCGGCCAAAGTAGTTCTAGAATTACGGAGATGATCCTATTTGTATTGAACCACTTCAAACGCAAATTTGACTATTCAACACCTTCAAAAGAGAAAATCGATGGCTCGGCTGTTATCATTATTGAGCCTCAAAAGCATTCAGACCACCTTATAGACTACAATCATCATATCTTGATCATCAGTCAATTATCTTCTGAAGATAAAGCCATTATTTCCAAGCTTGCTAATACAACTCCTAAAAGCGGGACGATCATTTACGATGACACGAATTCCATTGCGAGAGAAATCGCTACTGTGGAAAGGACGGATGTTTCATTGAACCCCTACGCAACACCTAAGCATGAAATATCCAGTGGCAAAGTAACGCTGATAAGCGGCACGAATGAGAGGTTTACTATCCAATTGACCTCTACTGACGATTTGAAGAGTGTGAACGCGGCCAAGGAGCTTCTAAAGAAAATTGGCATCTCCTCTACACAATTTCACAAGGCCATTGCATTTTTTCAATAATTTCTTTTCTCACTTCTTTTATTAATGAAACTCAATCTCAAAATTCCGATTTGCTTTTTCGATCTTGAAGCTACCGGAGTGAACATTGCTCATGATCGCATTATTGAGATTGCCGTGATCAAGGCAATGCCAAACGGAGAAGTTATTCGGAAAACGAATTTATTAAATCCAACTATTTCAATTTCACCAGAGTCGACGGCCATCCATGGAATCACCAATGAGGATGTAAAAGACAAACCCGTCTTTAAGGAAGTGGCTCGCGACTATGCTCGCTTTATGGAAGGATGTGATCTGGCTGGCTTCAATATTTTGAAATTTGACGTACCCATGCTAGTAGAAGAGTTTCTAAGGGCGGATGTAGAATTTGATTACAGCCGAAAAAAGATCATCGACTCCCAAAAGATTTTTCATCTGATGGAGAAGCGCACACTTTCAGCTGCTTACAAATTTTACTGCCAGAAAGATATGACCAATGCGCATTCTGCTGAGTCAGATACTGAGGCTTCCATGGAGGTGTTGATGGCGCAGATAGCTCGCTACGATGGCTTAGATGTAACTGATGGACTCGAAAGAAAAGTGGGAATGATTAAAAACGACATGGAAACACTTGCCAAACTTGTAGGTGATGACTTAGTCGATCTGGCAGGCAGAATGATACGCAACGAAAAAGGCGAAGTGATTTTCAATTTCGGAAAACATAAAAGTAAGTTGGTAGATAAAGTCTTCAAGGAAGAGCCTGCTTATTACGATTGGATGATGAACGGAGATTTTCCGTTGGATACCAAAAGAAAACTCACCGAACAAAAGCTTAAGAGCTTACAGCAAAAATAAAACCCACTGGACTTGGTGGTGGTTTCTGAACCCCATGATAGACAAGTTTTGGGCTGCCGGCTTCCGCAACCTTCCACTGTTAACCTGCTTTTAGGGCGAGGATCCCGACAAGTCGGGAGTGAGGCCTGATTTTAGAAGAAAGCTTTACCCGGAATTGTTAAAATTGTTAGGTTCAGCAAACGTGTCCCAAATCCAAATGGGAATTATTAGAACAAAGATACAAAATGCAATCTTGATTTTCTGCAAAACCGGAAGAATGAAAATTCCGTTTGTAAAGACTTCTCTTTAACAATAGCTTTGAGTTTCAGGAAAATCAAAAATAGTTGATGAAAACGATTGCACACTTCGTTCCAGGCCCTTCACAAATTTATTTTACTGTCGAAGATCACATTCGCACGGCATTCCGCGATGGAATTCCTTCGTTAGGTCACAGAACTAAAGAGTTTGAAGCAATTTTCAAAAACACTACAGAAGGACTAAAAGAACTCCTTTCAATACCGGCAGACTTCCATATCTTTTTTTCTGCATCGGCTACGGAAATATGGGAAAGAGTTGCCCAAAATCTGGTACAAGAGAAATCATTTCACTTGGTGAACGGAGCTTTTTCAAAACGATTCTATGAGACCGCCCGTCAAATAGGAAAATCTCCAGAAAAAATTGAAGTACCACTAGGGCAAGGATTCGATATTAGTACAGAAGCTCCACAGGACACAGAATTGATTGGGCTTACTCATAATGAAACCAGCACTGGTGTCTCTTTGTCAATGGATCTCATTAATAAATTCAGATCTACAAACCCCAATGCGTTGATCGTTGTGGATGCGGTCTCTTCTCTTCCCTATCCTCAATTTGATTATTCAAAAGTAGATTCTGTCTTCTTCTCCGTTCAAAAGGGTTTTGGATTGCCTGCAGGCCTTGGTGTTTGGATTGTAAATGATCGTTGTATAGCGAAGGCTGAAAAGCTTTTGTCTACCGGATACGGCATTGGGAGTTACCATTCCCTTCCATTTTACTTACAGAATGCAAAGAAAAATCAAACTCCTGAAACACCGAATGTGTTAGGGATTTATCTGCTATCTAAAGTGGTTGAGGATTTTCTTAGAAAAGGAGTTAACACATTAAGAAGAGAAACTGAATACAAAGCTGCTATACTTTATCAAGCACTGGAAAATCATTCACTCATCTCTCCTTTTGTGAAAGATAAAAGCTCTCAATCAAAGACTGTCATTGTCGCTGCATGTGGGGAACACACGGCTCGCGTAACTTCTCACTTGGAGAGTTTAGGTATTCAGCCTGGTGATGGGTATGGTGAACTTAAAAAATCACAGCTTCGATTTGCCAACTTCCCCGCTCATTCTAAGGAACAGTATGAATTACTGGTTGACAGTCTTGAAAAATTGAAATGATTAAACCTTGTGAGATAGCCTTTGTCTAAATTGCCTATCTAAACCCCGCCTTTGTTGGAAGACAAAGAATTGCTTCAAAAGATCCGCGACCCGGAAACCAGAAATTACGGCTTCAACATGCTGGTGCGAGCTTATCAGCAACGCGTGTATTGGCTTGTGCGAAAAATGGTGATTGACCATGACGATGCGGATGATTTAACTCAGGAAGTGTTCATCAAAGTACACAGAGCCATTGATACTTTTCGTGAAGATTCTCAACTCTTCACCTGGATCTACAGAATTGCCACCAACGAATGCCTCTCCTATCTTAATAAAAAGAAAAGACGATTCTTTCTCCCGATTGAAGATGTAGGCCAGCAACTCATATCTAAACTTGACAGCTCCGCGCATATTACGGGAGATGAGATTCAAAAGAAACTTCAGAAGGCACTGCTTAAGCTTCCCGACAAACAGCGGCTTGTGTTTAACCTGAAATATTTTGAAGAAATGCCCTATGAGCAAATGGCAGAAGTAACTGGTACGAGCGTAGGTGCGCTTAAGGCAAGCTTTCACCACGCCGTGAAGAAAGTTGAAGAATTTCTATCCGATGATTAAACTTTTAACGAAACAGTAAATCATATAACAAAGATGAAAAAGCTGGAAGACATACCTAAAAAGAGCATTTTCGAAGTCCCCGACGGCTACTTTGAACGTTTGCCCTTAAAAATTCAGGCTAAGGTCGAAACGAGCCTTGAGATGCATTCCATGCCTGTTTGGAATCTTGCTCTTCGATATGCGCTGCCTGTGGTAATTGCAGCAGTCGCCATGGTTTATTATTTTAAGCCGACATCTTACCAAACGGAAGAATTGTTGTCTGAAGTTTCAAATGAACATCTGGTTGCATACTTGAGTGAAAGCGAGATTAACGAACACGATTTGCTCGAGATTGTTAACTTTAACGAATCTGATGCCGATTCATTAAGCCAGCATCTGAATGATACTTTGCTTGGAGATTTTGACGTGAATGAATTTAAAGGTGTGCTGGAAAATGAACTCTAAGAAAATGAAAAAACTAATTTACCTGATTTTTGCTGGTTGCATGTGTGTTTCTGTTCAAGCTCAGGATGCTGAAGAAATTCCACAACAGGATTTAACTGCAAAGGAAAAAATCCAGGCAGCACGCATCGGACTTATTACACAACGCCTCGGCCTTACTACAGAACAAGCTGAAAAATTTTGGCCTATCTATAATGAGTTTACTCAAAAACGAACGGGCCTGAGACAACAGTATAAAGAAGCCGAGAGAAATATTAATCCCAATAACCCGGACCCCAAACAACAGCAGGCTTTAGTGGATTTAGGTTTAAAGATAAAACAAGATGAACTGACGCTTGAAAAGGATTATTCAGGCCGATTGATGAATGTGATTAGTGCGCAGCAAATGCTAAATTTACGACAAGCGGAGCGTGATTTTCGCAACATCATTATCAACATGCTGAACAACCGAAGGTTGCAACAACAGCGGAAAGAAAATTTTCGCGATAAGAATATGAGGTTGCGGGAGCGAAAGAATTAAATCCCGCTAACCATTTGATTGGAACGCAAACTCCTACTCATTTTTATTGCTTTCCTAGGAGCAAAACATTGCTCATCGCAATCTCTTGACTCTACCAATCTTAAAAAGCAGAACACTTCAGTGCTCAGTTCTGAAGATTCTATATCCATTTTTAATCTCATTGACAGTTTATTTCAGTATCCTGAGTTATTGGAGGGCGGATCAAGCTTGGTAGCCAGGCTTGGCTACAATAGTAATATTACTGCATCGAATCTTTCGCTTGGTCTTGATCAATTCGGGCTCTCACCCGGTGTCACATATTATCACAAATCTGGGTTATACCTTGATGCAACCGTCTATTGGAGTCAACAATATTCTCCCAGTCTTTATCTAACTGTTCCTTCCTTTGGCTTTTTAAAATCTACAAAAAAGTGGACGCTCAATTTGGAGTATAGCCACTATTTTTATTCATTTTCCGACTCCACTTATGATACGCCTTATACCAACGCTGTTACTCTGAGTAATTTCTTTGAGGCAAAACCTTTTTTATTCCGACTCGATTATTCATTTTATTTTGGAGAGAAAACGGTGCATCGAATTACACCCGGAATCATGTTTAACTTCGAAAAGAAAAATTGGTTAGGCATGAAGCGTGTATTATTGTATCCAACTTTTAGTGTGCTGTTTGGGAACGAGTCATGGCAGGAATATACTCCCTACTCAACAGATCTTGCTGAGATCATTAAACGCATCCGCAACCATCAGCCAATTTATTATTTAAAGGATTATAACAAATTTGGCATTCTTAATTATTCATTATCATTGCCATTGAGTATTTCTCTCAAGAATTGGACTTTTCTACTCAGTTATACCTATAATTTTCCGCAACCCCTGCCAGAAGAAGATCTCGCTTTAACTAATAGTGGATACTTATCATTTAGTGTAATTCGTTACTTCAATTTCAAATCACATTCTACCTTGATTGACTTCTATAAATTTTCTAAATAGGAGTCTATAATAAACTCAACCTTTATGATCAGAAAGTTTAC
>DASYTA010000109.1:0-2841 GCA_036002745.1 Cyclobacteriaceae bacterium
AGGCTGAAGATGTTGTGCAGGAAGTGTTCGCTAGACTATGGTCGAGAAAAGTATCATTAGAAAATATTAATAACATTAAGGCCTTTGCATTTAAGATGACCAGGAACTTATGTTTAGACAAAATAAAGTTGAGAAAGCAGAAGGTAGGTAAGACTGAAAAATCAATGCTTCTGGTATCGGATTTTAATCCCCACGAGTTAGCCGAAATAAAGGACATGATTTCTATAGTTCAAAAGATCATAAGTTTCTTGCCTGAGCAGCAGCGTTTAGTTATTCAATTGAAAAGCATTGAAGAATTAAGTTTTGAGGAGATCGAGGAAATTACGGATATGAGCGTCAATTCCATACGTGTAAACTTGTCGAGAGCGCGGAAAACAATTAATGAAATATATCAGAAGCATTTCATCTCATGAATAGACAGGCTATTCAAAATTTGATTGATAAATATTACAATGGCGAGACCACCATGGAGGAGGAACGTGCGCTATTTAATTTTTTAGAATCAGATACTACCTCCGAATTTCAATCCGAAAAAGCTCAGTTCTTATTTTTTAAAAAATCGAGGGAAGAAAAACCAACCCAGGATCTATTTGAAGGCGCAAATTTCCCTCAAAAGAAAATTTTAAAAATTAATTTCGGGTTTGCAACACGCATAGCGGCATTACTAATTATAGGACTTGGTATAAGCTATTTTCTTTTCACCGTATTTCACAAGCCTCTGATTGAGCATACTACCCGAGCCAACGTTCAATCGGAGATCAAGTTGCCTGATGGTTCTCTTGTTTGGCTTCATAATCATAGCCGACTTCGCTACCCTACTGCATTTGATAAGGATAGCCGCGAAGTTTTTTTGGAAGGGGAAGCATATTTTGAAATCAGAAAAGATTCAACCAGACCTTTTATAGTTCATACGCATGAGGCGACTACAAAGGTTGTTGGTACTTCATTTGATTTGAGAAATTATGCTGCTGAAGAGCACGTAGAACTTACTGTATTTACCGGCAAGGTGATTTTTGGTTCGGCTAAAAAAGTAGAAGTTGCTTCGAGCAATTCTATGATCTACGAAAAGAAAAATGGACAATTGCACCCAAGTACTTTAAAAGGTCTTAACTCACTTGCATGGAAAACCAAACGACTGAAATTTGAAGATACACCTTTAGACGAAGTATTAATTGATCTTGCTCGATACTACAATGTTCATTTCGAAATGAAATCCAAAGCCAAATTGAATTGTCACTTCAGTGGAAATTTTAATAATCCACAATTAGAAGATATGCTGAATGCTTTATCATTTAGTATGAACGTCAAGTTTCAATTAAACCAGGATGTGTACTATATTGATGACCACAACTGTGGTGCGACTCAATAAAATTCATACACATCTATTCTTTGCATTCTGGTGCTTTGCCATTGGTGCTATTGGTCAGGATATTGATCGTAAAGTATCCGTTTCATTTGAGGACGAGCCACTACCAAAAGTTTTGTCTTATTTAAGTGAACATCACTCCATTCAATTTTCGTATAGCAAAGAACAGATTCCGTTCGAAACAAAAATTTCGTTGAACTTAGACAGTGTTACTGTTAAGGAACTTCTTTCAGAAATTTGTGATCAGGCTGATCTCGAATATAAATTTATCGATGGCCTTGTTGTAATCAGGAGAAAGATATCGTCAACAACATTCGTTAAGCAGCACAATAATTTTGCAAATCTTAAAGGAGTGGTGTTGGACTCAGCCTCGGGCCAACCACTACCCTTCGCCAATGTCTTTTTTGACAACTCATCTTTTGGAATGTCAGCGGATAGTACAGGGAAATTTATTTTGAATAATGTACCTATCGAATTGCACAGACTAGTGGTTTCCTACGTTGGCTATCAAACCTTAACCACCACGGTTACCCTAAAAGCGGGGATTGATTTGCAAATGATTATTAAACTTATACCAATTGCAAAACAACTGACTGATGTAGTTGTAATCGGAAAGAGAGAAAAGGGCTGGGCGGACGATTTTGAAGAGTTTAAAACAGAAATATTGGGAGGAACAATCAATGCTCGATTGTGTACAATTCAAAACCCAAACGCTGTTCAATTAGAACGGACGAAGAGTAGTTCATATGTGCAAAGAAGAGTTGTAAGCACACAAACTATGGATTCAAGAACCATAGAATTACGGAAGGCATATTATGTTTTGACGGCAAACACAAGTGAGCCACTGGAAATAGAGAATCAGGCCTTAGGGTATCGGATGAAAGTTTTAATTGAAAAGTTTCGATCGTATCAGGATAGCAGCTCTTTCTTATTTTACATCCATTACGACACGCTTGAGGCCTCCAGTGAAAGTGAGCGATTCCGGTGGGAACTAAATCGACTCAATGCTTATAGCGGATCTCAAATGCATTTATTTCGGTCAATTCTTCATAACCAGACTGAGCAAGAGGGTTTTGAAGTTTGTGAGCAAAACGGAACTGTGTTGCATGTATTTCCAAATGGTAAAGTCAAGCTACAACCTTACTATGAAAATTTTTCTCTTAAGGTAAAGGGATCGGAGAATGAGGCCTGCGGAATGCAGGCGGCGTTGAGCGACGGCCAATATCTAGTCAGATACAATCGTGTTTTGATACACGAAAATTCAAATGACCTATCTTTTCCTTCCTCTATTATCGGAGTTAAGAAATCGCTCACTATTGATGCAAGCGGGATTGCAACAACGTCTTCTGATTATTGGCGATCTGGATATTTTGATAAACAACGAATAGCCGATAGGCTTCCAAATGACTATGATGAATTTAAGTCAAGAGCTAGGATATTGAGTTACGAGGCTAAAAGGATTGGTGATCTTGAAG
>DASYTA010000110.1:0-2348 GCA_036002745.1 Cyclobacteriaceae bacterium
CTCAGGCACGCCTAACAAAACCAGGGCTTTTTTCATTCGTAAGGGTTCGTTGTAATACTTAGAGCGATTGTCTCCACTTAAAATAAAATGAATTACTTTGCCTTCGTGGTAAAGTTGAGCTGCAGACTTTATACGATTTTCAAAATAAGGATTGGCTGAGCCATCGCGAAGTTTGTTACTGGTGCCAAGCACTAAGGCCACCGACTTTCCTGTGAGTTGATCGCTGTTTGATAGGACTTTGTCTTCAGTGGATTTGATCACCCACCAATTGGCGCAGAAAATTGACAACATGACCATTAAAGGCAATGCAATCAACATAGTTCTCAATCTCCGCCACCTCTTCATGATCGTTTTGATTAAAGCCAATGTAAAGTTAAGCAATCGAGCGGAGAAACTCTTGCTCGATGAGATCAGACCTTCTTACCACCTTGCGATACCACTGAAGACGTAAAATTTCTTTTTCTTCTTCCGATAATTGCCAGAAAACGTTTGAATTTCTGATTTTCGTTAGCAGTGTGTTTAAACAAATTGCAGCACTAACAGAAATGTTGAAGCTCTCAGTAAAGCCGTGCATGGGAATAAAAATTTTTTGATCAGCATTCTCGATCGCATAGCTCGACGTGCCTTTGAGTTCATTGCCCATCACCACTGCTATTTTTTTATCGATTGGGATTTCATTGATTGATACACCATCCGGCGATGGATCGGTAACTAAAATCTGATAACCTTGCTCGCGCAATTTCCTGAAACAGATTTCAGTGTTGTTAAAACCTTTCATCTTATAACGATACAGATCGATCCATTTGTTGGAACCTTTCAGTACTCTTTTATTCACAGAGTATTTGCTATCTTCTTCAATAATGTGAATGTCCTGCAGGCCGAGGCATTCGCACGTGCGCACGACAGCGCTGGCATTTTGGAATTGATAAATATCCTCCAGCACCAAAGTAATATGCCGAGTGCGTTCACTTAAAACCTTTTCAATGAATTGCTTCTTGTGGTCGGTGATGTATTGACCGAAATGATCAGTGATCTTTTTTTCCTTAGAATTCATTTTTCGGGACTATGAGTATTTGCCCCGAAAGTTAATCATGGATTGTTGATCTCCTCTTCAGCTTTCTCCTGTTGTTCAATGAATCCATCAGCCCACACACGATATTTGTCGAGAATGGAAATGACAGCATTGCGCAAATGCCGGGAATTGTTAAAGTCGATATTGCCATAATAAGCGGTGGCATAACCTTGCCATACTGATCGGTTTTGACGTCTGTCGTAGAATTGAATGAGCAACGTGCCGGTTCTTAGATTGTACTTTTGCTTGTCGTAATTCATTTCTTCTTTTCTCGTCTTCAGCCAAGTATCCATATCAGGCTGCATATAACCGTTAAAACGAAGGCTATCGGCAAACATTTTATAACTAATGATCAGATGAGGGCGTGTTTCGGTCTTCTTATACCCCAAGAATTTCATTCGTGCTGTAATAGACTTTTCAATGACATCGCTGCTCATAGTGCTATCATTTACACCAAGCGGCTTCATTAACTCAAAAGTGCGGTATTTTTTAAAGTTCCCTTTGTAGCTGTAATCATACTCAACAGGAAGGTCTTTATAGCCAAGGCAAGAACTCAGAACAGCGACAAGTAATATGAGGTATATTTTAGTCATGCTAATTCGATTTTAGGAGGTAAAAGTTAATCTTTTTTTTGGTTTAATGTTTTGTAAACCCACAATCTTTTTTTTGCATAAAACACACTTGTTCTATAGGAATCAAAAGGTTTTAACTCAATGAAAGTTTCAAAATAGCGGAAAGAAAACACAATAGCCCAGGGTGTTTCCATACATATACCTCGAAATTTGCTGTTGGGTTGCCTAGCAGATTGACAATAAGAATTTAAACCTAGCACGGACTCACCTAGCCGTCATTCATGGCCAATAGAAAACCTGTATATTTTAAATCAGCTTGGATTAGTTGAAATCAGAGTGAGTATTACTAAATTATTAATTAACAAAATGCTGCTTCTGACCTATTCAATCGTGTGAAGTGCTATCCCCCGATTAAAAGATTGTCCTTCTCGTCAAAGAGGCTTATTTTTCGCCCTTGATTAAAAAATTATGTTTTCAAAGTACGAAGAGCAAGTAGGATCAAGGTTCCACATTTACAACAGCTTATTTCTAAACTTGCCGTTTCAGCACATTTCGCGTACAGGCATGCTTTTACCTCTTTTGCAGCAGCAATGCGAAGCTGATTTTGAAAAAGGTGTTTCTGCCAAAGAAATTATAGAAGGGTTCTTTCGCGATTTTGTTCCTGGCAGTAATGCGCAGGAGCAGCTTGACCTGCTTTTTAATTT
>DASYTA010000111.1:0-1792 GCA_036002745.1 Cyclobacteriaceae bacterium
TCCTGAATATCCATGATTCTGATCTCAATTGAACCACGATCGAAACGAGGAATAGCACCGCGAGAATTTACCCACACCGGATCTAAAACTTTATCGGGGTCATGCGGAGCGATATCTGCTTTTATCTTTTCGTAGACAGTATTGAGATAATTCCGTTTTGAAAATACTCCTTCTGGAATCACTCTTCCGGTGATCGATGGAATTTTAGATTGATTGGTTTTATAATATTCTAGCCTTGTATCTAGTTTACCTGTATTCTTTCCATCCAGAATGGGTGAAGATGCACACAAGGCCGGTAACAAAGGCAATACAATTCTCACCGCAGCATGAAGTTTTGCAAATTCTTCATCGTCGTAAAACGGCAAATTCAAATGTGTGCTTTGCAGATTGCTCCAGCCGTGACCTTTGCTGTTGAAGATGCGATCATAAATCGCATACACTTCATTGTTATCATGAGGCCAAAGTTTTGTGTCCGCGTTAGGATTCATCAACGGGTGCGCCGCTGTTGGCATAAGCATTGCATTCCATTTGTCGAGAATCGAATTAATCTTTATAACGTTATCTGCAAATGCGTTTTCAAGCGCATTAAAATTCAATTCCGGTTTGGTCGATTTTAATTCAACAACGTGCAGTACCAATTCATTGCTCCAGGTGACGATTCCATTTTCATAATCGCTTCCGTAGTTCCCCAACTCATGTTTGAGAAGCTCATCAGTGACAGGCTTGATGGCAAGCGTATTTTTATCCACTAGCATGTATTCGAGCTCAATGCCGTAGGCCTGAAACAGATGTAAGCGAGAAGGTTGACTCATTTTTCGGCTTTAATTTTATCCAGAAACACTTCCATAATAATTTCGTACAATTTATCCTTTAAAATTTTATCTTCAATACCTGCATCGATATTAGGGTTATCGTTGATTTCAATCACATAAAATTTACCATCCACTTCTTTCATATCCACGCCATAAAGCCCACTGCCAATGAGAGCTGTCGCTTTAAGCGCCGTTCTCAATAAACCAGCTGGTGCCTGATCGACTGGGATACTTTCCACATCACCTTCCCTTGATTTTAATTTATTCGCCGCCCAGTTTACAATCTGCCAATGTTTGCTTGCCATAAAATACTTACAAACATAAATCACTTGGTTATCAATCACACCCACGCGCCAATCAAACGAAGTCGGCAAAAATTCCTGAGCCACCAGCAAGTCAGATTTTTCAAACATGGTCGCCCTCACTTTTTTAAATTCATCTTTCGAGTTGATTTTATGAACTCCTTTTGAAAACGCTCCATCCGGTTGCTTGAGGATAAACGGAAATGCCATCTTAGAAGCTATCGCATCACAATTCTCCTCTGAAATCACGATAGATTTCGGGGTAAGTATCTTATGTGAATTCAGCAACTCATGCAAATACACTTTGTTGGTACATTTCAAAATCGAATCGGGGTCATCAATCACAGCCAGTCCTAGCGATTGCGCTTTTTTTGCAAACCGGAAAGTATGATGATTGACATTAGTTGTTTCGCGAATAAAAAGAGCATCATACTGAATGAGCTTATCAATATCATTTTTGGTAATGAACTCCGTGTTGAACCCTGTTTCTATAGCCGCTTTGTAAAAACGTTTCAGCGCACGATCATCCGAAGGAGGATTGGAATCTTCCGGATTGGTAAGAATGGCTAAATCGTATTTCTTTTTGTCAGGTCTGTAGTCGCGTTTGCGAAGTAAATATTTTTCTAATGAAGAGATTAATAATGGCCTATCAGCTTCAGGTACTTCATTCAAGTTTAT
>DASYTA010000112.1:0-1691 GCA_036002745.1 Cyclobacteriaceae bacterium
CAATGTTTAAATCGCCCCAACAAAATGTTCCTGGTGGAATATTATTAACCATTTTAATCTGCTTCATGTGCAGCGAGCTAAGAAGTCTGAAATTTTCTTCGGCAAGACTATGAAGATTGATTTTTTCGGGTTGGATTTTCAGTTTATCCATTTGCAATAAAGCCCAATCCAGTAAATTGTTAATTAAGCTTTTTGTATGATTGAACTGGATGCGTAGTTCTTTATTCAACTTAGAAAATTCTTCTGGCTTAATTTGGTTATTATCCATCATGTCCAGAATGGCCGAAAGTGCATTGATGGGCGAACGAAGGTCGTGTGAGATAATGGAAAAGAATTTGTCTTTTACTTGATTCAATTGTTCTAGTTCCTGGCTTCGTCTCTTTATGTCTTCCTGATGTTCAATCAATAATTTATTGATACGTATTCTCCGTTGGCCGCTTCGATAAACAGTAAACAATAAAATGACTGTAAGAGCCACAGCCACCACTAGAATGTTAGTAACCATTCCTTGTTTTTTGAGCTCTTCTTTTCGGAGCTCTTCCATTTTTGTCAATTGCTTTATCTGGTCTTCTTTAGCTACCGTCTCGAACCGGAGTTGATCTTGCAAGAGCTTTGCCTGCATCCCCTGGCTGAACAAGCTATCTTCAAGCTGCTTGAATTGTTTGTAATAGAAAAAGGATTTTTTAAAATCACTCTGCTCTTCATAAAGAGCAGCAAGATTTTCCAGGCACTCAATTTCAAGAGCCCAGGAATTTGCGCTGTGGGCGGTGGCCTTACTGCTTTCCATTAAAATCCGAGCTTGCTCGAATTTTTTTTCCGACATGTA
Organism: Cyclobacteriaceae bacterium; assembly: GCA_036002745.1. GTDB lineage: Bacteria > Bacteroidota > Bacteroidia > Cytophagales > Cyclobacteriaceae > ELB16-189. The sequence goes on from DASYTA010000112.1 coordinate 827, forward strand.
AACAATGGCGCGGCCGAGATCGACTTCCGCCAAGCCAAATTCGTTATCTGTTTTTTGATAAAATATTTGGGCGGTATCATAATAGGCAAGCGCGTGGGCGTTATCTTTTTTGTCGAGATAAGTCTTGGCTGTTTTGATAAGTGTTTCCGGGATAAGATCGTTGATTCTCAATCGGAGCGATCGAGAAACCTTTAAAGAATGTGCAAGCGCATTCAGTGCAGAATCATATTCCTTTTTTCTTCGGTAGATGTCACCGATTTCATCATAGTTATACGCTTCACCTTCATAATCATGCACATCGTTACTGATTTCCTGTGTGAGTCTTAAATAATTTAGTGCGTTAGCATATTGTCCTAATTCTTTGAAGACAGTGGCAATGTTATGCAGTGCCACGGCCATGCCAAGTGAATCCTTTCTGATATTGGATAATCGATAGCTTTGAGTGTAATAGAAATAGGCTTCGTCATATTTACCAAACGCATAGTAATTCAAACCAAGATTGTTATACCCTCTTGACATCAGGAGCGTATCTTTCAATTCAAAACTACTGCCCAAGGCGAGGTTATTATATTTTGCTGAAGTTGTGAAGTCGCCACTGAGACTATATATACTGGCAAGCCAAAGATAGGATTGTGATTTTCCCCACGTTAAGTTTTTCGTTTCTGAAAGACGGAGTGCTTTCTCACAGGTTTCAAAAGACTTTTTTAAATCGATATACTGATATTCCTTCGAAAGAGATACAAGAGTTTGGATACGAAGGGAGTCGTTTAAATCTTCTCGAAGTTTGTTTTCCAAACTATCAATACCTTTTTGAGCCGAGGCAATTGGTGCAACGGTCGTACATGTGAGTATCAATAATAGGAAC
>DASYTA010000113.1:0-1817 GCA_036002745.1 Cyclobacteriaceae bacterium
AGAGATGCGAAGCACCGTGAAAAAAATCCGCTCACCTTTTTTCAAAATGTTGTAGTCATATTGTAGTTGATTGATTATTTTTGATGACTACAATGGCTTCAGGCATTTATAAAATCTCATCAATTACACATCCTGACCGCGTTTATATTGGCAGCGCGAAGGATTTGATAATTCGACTACGAACTCATTTAAGTCAATTTAGAAAGGGCAAGCATATCAATTATTTGCTCCTAGGTCACATTAAAAAGTATGGCATTGAAGACCTTAAATTCGAAATCATTGAAGAATGCTCCATCGATTCGCTATTAATAAGAGAACAATACTTCATTGATTCATTAAAGCCATCATTCAACATTTGTAAAAAGGCTGGCAATACACTTGGAAGGAAATGGACTGAATCAGCTCGGAACAAAAGAAACATAAAGCCTTTTATTCAAAGAGAAAAACAAAAAGAACAGGTTAATTTTTTTAAATTGATAGCGGAGCCTATTCTTTCAAGACAGCGTATCGGTTACAATAAGAATCATTACGAATGTCTTATCTGTGGTGATATTCATTTCCAAACAGAAAGGTATATTGCTAAAATAAAATGCAAATGTCAGATAGTTTTTAAACTTGGAAAGCCAAAGCGACCCAAACCAATAACTATTAAAAACGGCTATAACGTCAAAAGAAAAGATAATACGAGTGGTTATCCAGGCATTACTTGGGATAGGTCTGTTAATAAATGGCGCGCGCGGATCAAGCACAAGGGTAATCTTCTTGATGCTGGGCGATTTCAAACCAAAGAAGCTGCTCATTATGCCCGTCAGCAAAAATTACTTTCAATGAACGTACCAATAAGACCATGGCACTCTTAACTAAAAAAGAATTCAGCGAACTGTGTGGTATAAGGACAAAAGATTTGTCCGTTTATATCCAGCGCAAAAAAGTGATTGTTAATAATGAAATGATCGATGATACCAATGAAATCAACAGAGGATTCAGGACCAGATGCCTCAACAAACCCAAAAGACAGGTAGAACCAGTGGCTAAGTCGGAGTTTATATCAGTGGCGATCAGCCAAGCTCAACCAAAAAACCTCGAAAATGACGAGTTTTCCCGGCAAAACACCACAGTTACAGACCGTGCACTGAAGAAAATGGATCTCGATGCCGAGAAGAAGCAGAAGGAAATAGAGAGACTTGATCAGGAAATGAGGATTGCTCGTCTCCAGGAAGAGAAGTTTTTGGGCAAATTGATACCTACTGATCTTGTAAAGAACCTCTTTGCACAGCATTTCAAGTCGGTTACGCTCACTTTCAAGCAGGCTGCAGACCTTATCGCTATAGAATTCGGTAAGAAAGCCAAGATAGCCAGAAACGATCAGGCCGAACTCAGGGGACAGATGGTGACCATTATTAACCGGGCGATCGAGGATGGAATCACCGAGAGCAAGCGTACTCTGGCCCATATCGTACACGAATATTCACAGACAAGGAAATGATCCTAGAACAACTTGAGGAAATCCTTGACTCCTCCAAATACCTTCTATCCGACATAAAGCCTTCTGCTTGGGCAGAACAGAACAGGGTTATGACTTCCGATGTCACCCCTTGGCCCGGGCCATTCAGTTTCAAAATGTCGCCCTACATGCGAGAAGTTGTTGATTGTTTAAGCCCATCGCACCCCGCACGCATCGTGGCGGTCATGAAAGGAGCTCAGGTGGGCTTCAGTACCGGTGTAATTGAGAACGGAATAGGGTGGATAATCTCTCAAAACCCGGGCAATATACTGTTTATGAGCGGTCACGAGTTGCTTGCAGAAGAGTCCATGAA
>DASYTA010000114.1:0-7161 GCA_036002745.1 Cyclobacteriaceae bacterium
AGAGTTTCCCCAGCTTCCAATTCAAAATTTTGGTTGTAATGAAATATGTGATCTACTTTATTCACTTGACGAGTTCTTTTTTAAATACTTTTTCGAATGCTTGCGCGAAGTCAGCTTTGATATCATCAATATGTTCGATACCCGTTGACACGCGCAGTAATGTTGGCAACACACCTGAGGTGATTTGTTCTTCATCACTCAATTGTTGATGTGTAGTTGCCGAAGGTTGAATGATCAACGTTTTGGCATCGCCCACATTAGCAAGATGACTTACTAATTTTAAATTGTCGACTAGAGCAGTTGTATTATCCTTCGTTCCTTTTACAGTGAAAGACAATATCGCTCCAAAACCATTTTTCAAATATTTCTTAGCAAGCTTGTGATACGTGCTGGTGGTGAGCCCCGGATAATTTACAGTCTCCACGTTTGGATGTTGTTCGAGCCATTGCGCTAAAGCGAACGCATTGTCAACAGAACGCTGAACTCTTAATGAAAGAGTTTCCAAACCCTGAATCAATAAAAATGAATTGAATGGACTGATGGCAGGACCGAAGTCGCGTAAGCCTTCTACACGTGCGCGGATGATGAACGCAATGTTTGGTAATCCTAGAGGGTTTCCTTCACCAAACACGTCCCAAAATTTCAATCCGTGATAACCTTCACTAGGTTCAGTGAATTGAGTGAACTTGCCGTTGCCCCAATTATAATTTCCACCATCGACAATCACTCCTCCAATAGAAGTACCATGGCCACCAATCCACTTGGTAGCAGACTCAACCACTACGTTAGCGCCATGTTCCAGTGGACGGAACAAATATCCAGCTGCGCCAAAAGTATTGTCTACTATTAATGGAAGATCATGTTTTTTAGCCAAAGATGCGATGGCTTCAAAATCAGGAATATTAAATCCTGGGTTGCCAATCGTTTCAAGGTAGAGTGCTTTTGTTTTTTTGTCGATGAGCTTTTCAAATGATTCAACGCTATCGCCTTCGGCAAAGCGAACATCAATTCCCAATCTCTTGAAAGCAACTTTGAACTGATTGTACGTGCCTCCATATAGAAATGAAGTGGAAACAAAATTATCTCCAGCTTGCAATATGTTATTGAGCGCTATAAACTGAGCAGCCTGGCCTGAGCCAACGGCCAGTGCTGCCACGCCACCTTCCAATGCAGCAATTCTTTTTTCAAAGACGTCTGTAGTTGGATTCATGATGCGAGTGTAGATGTTTCCGAATTCTTTCAAAGCAAAGAGGTTTGCTCCATGCTCAGAATTTTTGAAAACATAAGATGTAGTTTGATATATCGGTACAGCGCGTGAACCCGTCGTAGGATCTACTTCTTGGCCTGCGTGTAGTTGAAGAGTTTCGAAACGTAAATTTGACATGATGTTAATATTTTAAATGTTTTTGAATTATTTGTTTTGCTGATGTTGACGTAGCCGTAACCATACCTGTCACTTGGGCTGACCCTAGGCTAGTTTGTTGCTTGAAGCGCTGCGCTTAAAAATCAACAGCAACCGCACATGCAACAACAAGCGTAGCACATGCGCTTAATAATTCGGAAACTTTGTGTTTGGAGGTTGAAGCCTAAAAGGCTTAGATGCTGTACGGTGTTTTGTGTTTTCATGTTGTTTAACCGGTTTATATTTCAGGAGTTAGCACCTTTCCTCTCGGGGGTTGCTAGCGCTTCGTAGAGCCTGTCTCTCCGCGCTTCTTTATAAATCGGTTGAGCAAATGCTTCACCGACTATGATGACACAAACGTAGGGCAGATTAGTAGAGTTTCCAAGTAGTTGTCCGAAAAATTGTCAAAAATATTGTCTTCCTGACAAGCGTTCGTAGCCTTAAATAGGGAGAGTGACAACAAAAGCTGAGCCTTCTCGCGGTTTGCTTTTCAGTTCAATATTGCCATGCAGTCGCTCCACTGCACGCTTTAATATATAGAGCCCGAGGCCAGAACCCTTTGCCCGCTCACTGGCTCGATAAAACATATCAAAAATTTTGGCTTGGTGCGATTCGTCAATCCCAAGCCCATTGTCGACTACCGAAATTTGGAGGAAATCGTTTTTTTGGTGAACAGAAATTTTTACAAACGGATCATTTGGCTTTGAGTATTTAATAGCATTCTCGATTAGGTTCTGTAAGATGGTATTGATGATAGCCCACTCCGAATGAAAATCTACTTCTTCAATTTCTTTGATAAACTGTATGCTCTTAAAATTTTCCAAGTAGCTATAAGAGCCTATACACTCATCAACTAAGGAAGGAAAATCGATTTTAACTTTGCCTCCGCCCATGTGTTTCATCTGCGTCAAGTCGATCAAACTCATCACGATGTTGTACATGCGGTTTACCTGGCCACGATACATTTCAAAATAGTGAAGAGAAGCTTTGTCTTTCACCTCCAGGGTGATCAGATTATGTAATCCTTGCAGTGAAGTGATAGGACCTTTCAGGTCATGCGAAACTCGGTAGAAAAAGGAATCTAACTCCGCATTTTTATTTTCGATAATCTGGTTCTTCTCTATTTGAATTTTGGTTTCACGCTCCAACATTTCAATTCGATTGACAGCTTCATAACTTTTTATCAGCGTGTAGTTTTCTTTATTGATAACCGACTCCTTGTGAGTCAAATGTTTTTCTAAAAAATCAAGAGCCAACTGCGAAGCATTTTCTTTTTTGGCCAACAGGTAAAGATTATAATAAACCTTGAAGAGAATAAATTCGATATGATAGGAATCGGAAAGCTCAAGTGCTTTATAAAAATAATGTTTAGCATCAATCAATTGGTTCAAGCCCATGTAAGCAACACCCAACTTGTTGTAAGCCATACACAAACCGAGTTTATCTCCATCGCGCTCTGTAATTTTTATGGTCTCTTTAAAATCGGGCACTGCCTTTTTGTATTGCTCTAGCTTAATAAAAAGTTTTCCTCGGCCATAAAATGCATAAGCGAGCCCTCTTATATCCCCTGTTTCATTTTTTAGGCGAATGCTACGTTGAATGGTTTCCATCGCCAAGTCTGGCTTTCCCTGATCAAAATAAATAGCTGATAGTGGGTTAAGAGCATTCGATTCCAATCCGAGCTCATTGATTACCCTGCAGGCCTCAATTGATTTTTCGTATGATTCAATTGCCTTGTCTTGATCTGTGAAGTACTCATAAATGGTGCCCATACTTTTGAGTGTACGAGCTTGATTGTAGTAGTCATTATGATCGCGGTATATTTTCAAACTATCAACAAAGAGAAGAAGAGCTTCGTGATATTTGTTGGTTCGATAATAAATACTACCCATGTTATACTTGGCATCAGCAATTCCTTGAGCGTCGTGTACCGATTCAAAATACTCCAATGCCTCATTAGAATACTTTTGAGCAACTTCAAACTCGCCTTGTATTAAAAAAAATAAGCCAAGATGGTTCTTGGCTGTTGCTATTAGTGGTTGATTACCCTCAACAAGAAATTGATTGAGTAACTCCTGAGTCTGCTTTATGCTTTCCTTTAAATCAGATACGCGTAAATCATAAGCGGCCTTCAGTTTTGAGCCTGATGAAGAAGTATTATTTGATGTGACCGCATTTGCCATTACACATTCTTCATTAACAATACAATCTGACCTGTATGGTAAATATCGTGCTGAATAATACCGTGGAGCATGGCATAAAAATTATATGTTCTTGTAGGCACAATCTTAGCCAGTTTTTCTTCGGGAAATTGACTTATCGCTTTTATCAATTCATCCTGACTAAGTTGAAGCGCCTTCAAGGCTGCTGTCCAATCTTTTCCTTTCGGAAAATTTTCTTCATCGGAAACTTCGAACTTATCGTCGCCTCGCAATCTTTTAGAAACAAAATTTCGCCACGTGGCCATATGCAAAACCAATTCGATAATGCTATGCGAAGTAGAAATATTTTGAGTTGCCGTTTTGGGAGTAACAGTTGTCAAAACTTCCATCACTGCCGGGCCATGCCATGCAGGTCCATTGAAGGAGTTCTGAAGAAGACCGATGATTCGCTGTAGTTCCAACTTTTTATGTTAACATTCCACCATCTACTTGAATTACCTGACCAGTAATATAACCAGACATCTCCGACCCTAAAAATACGCAAGCATCAGCAACATCTTCAGGTTTGCCACCACGTTTCAACGGAATAGCATCTCGCCAGGTTTGCACAACTTTTTCGTCGAGTTTGCCCGTCATTTCTGTTTCGATAAAACCGGGAGCGATAGCATTGCTGCGAATTCCGCGCGATCCTAGTTCCAGCGCTACTGATTTTGTAAACCCAATGATACCTGCTTTCGACGCAGCATAGTTGGCTTGGCCTGCGTTTCCTTTCAAACCAACAACAGACGTCATATTGATAATCGATCCACTTTTTTGTTTCATCATTGGTTTGCAGGCAGCTTTCACTGTATTGAAACAGGATTTCAAATTCACATTGATGATTTTGTCCCATGCTTCTTCGTTCATACGCAAAAGCAAATTATCCATCGTGATGCCGGCGTTGTTGACTAAAATATCGAGCGACCCAAATTCTGTTACAACATCATTGATGAGTTTATCGGCTTGCGCGAAATCAGAGGCATCCGAACGATAACCTTTTGCTTTCACTCCTTTTGATGCAAGCTCTGCTTCCAATGCCTGGCCTTGTTCTACACTTGATAAATAAGTAAAGGCTACGTTAGCGCCTTGCTCAGCAAATTTTATGGCGATGGCTTTTCCAATTCCTTTCGATGCGCCTGTGACGAGTGCTGTTTTATTTTGTAACAATTTCATTTTCTATTTGGTTAACGTTCGGTTGTTTATATGGGAAATAATTAAGATTCAGATATTTTGTTTTGTGATAATCAAATTTGTCTTCAGTCATTTCATATTTTCTGCTGTGAAGAAACTTAAAAAACACTCACTCGGTTGTAACACTCAGCGACTTGTTTTATTTCTATTTGAGAAAAAAACAGTCCAAAACTAATCTTTTTTCTGCATCAATTTTTAGGTTAATTTGCCACGTTTTTAAAATCAAATATTTATGGCATCGTATGATCTGATTGTTATTGGCTCCGGCCCTGGTGGTTATGTTGCAGCTATCCGCGCTTCTCAGTTGGGATTTAAAGTAGGTGTAGTGGAGAAAGCAGAACTCGGTGGTATTTGCCTCAACTGGGGTTGTATTCCTACCAAGGCTTTATTAAAGAGCGCGAACGTATTTGAATATATTCAACATGCCAAAGATTACGGTATCGATGTAAAAGATGCGTCTGTAGATTTTGCAGGAGTGGTGAAGCGTAGTCGCGAAGTGGCCAACGGCATGAGCAAAGGAATTCAGTTTTTGTTCAAGAAAAATAAGATCGATCACATCGCCGGAAACGGAAAATTGAAGAAAGGGAACAAAGTGGAAGTGACCGATGCCTCAGGAAAGAAAACAGATTACGATGCTAAACATATTATCCTTGCTACAGGAGCACGCTCACGTGAGTTGCCCGCATTGAAAATTGACGGCAAGAAAATAGTTGGCTATCGTGAAGCGATGGTACTGCCTGAACGACCTAAAAAATTGTTGGTGGTAGGATCAGGCGCGATAGGAGTGGAGTTTGCTTATTTCTACAGCACCATGGGTGCTGAGGTTACTGTTGTTGAGTTCTTACCTCGCGTAGTTCCTGTTGAAGACGAAGAAGTATCCAAGCAATTAGAGAAATCATTTAAGAAAGCAGGCATTACGATTTATACCAGTTCTGAAGTCACCTCTGTAGATACGAAAGGAAAAGGATGTATATCCACTGTAAAAACACCAACTGGAGAAATTAAAATCGAATCCGACATTGTGCTTTCAGCCGTTGGGGTTGCTACCAATCTGGAGAACATCGGTTTGGAAGAGACCGGAGTAAAAACAGACAAAGGAAAAGTTGTTGTTGATCAATTTTATAAAACCAATGTGCCTGGTGTTTATGCGATTGGCGATATTACTTCAGGACCAGCATTAGCGCACGTTGCTTCAGCAGAAGGGATTATTTGTGTAGAAAAAATTGCAGGGCAAAATCCTGAGCCTCTTAATTATAATAATGTTCCAGGTTGTACCTATTGCTCTCCCGAAATTGCTTCCGTTGGATATACAGAAGAAGCAGCGAAGAAAGCAGGGTATCAAATTAAAGTTGGCAAATTTCCATTCACTGCATCAGGCAAAGCAAAAGCTGCTGGAGCACCGGATGGTTTTGTTAAAGTAATCTTTGATGCCAAGTATGGCGAATGGTTAGGTGCACACTTCATTGGCGCCAACGTAACTGAAATGATTGCTGAGGTGGTGGCTGCTAGAAAATTGGAAACTACAGGTCATGAGATTATCAAATCGATTCACCCACACCCGACAATGAGTGAAGCCATTATGGAAGCAGCTGCTGCCGCCTATGGCGAGGTGATACACTTATAATATTGTAGGGAGCGGCCTTCGGTTTGCAAGCACTTATTCTGGATAACGGATTTTAAGCCACTCAATCATTGAGTCTGGTTAACCTTGTGTTCCTGAAATACAGTTGAAATATTCTATCCCCTTTTCAGCGGGGTTTTGCGGTATTTGAAAGAAAACTGTTTTAGGTTCAATGATTCTTTTGTATATTTATATTAATATACTTAAAATCAATTAGTTATGAAAGTTGCTCCGGTTCGTTTCTATTTCCAAAGAGCGCGAATTTTTGGCTGGTTGATTGTTCTTAGTGTCGCTGGCTACTCAATATTTAGCCTCTTTACAGTTATCTTTAAATAATGTCCAAACACAAGCACATATCAGTAAAGAGCTATTATCAGCGTGCCAAGGTATTCGGATATCTCCTCATTGTCACGATTGTCACTTTGATCGCACTCTATATTTTCGATAATTTCTTTAAGTAGCCTTATATCCTGTAAGGTTTACTCAATTTCTTTGGTTCGTAGATGTGTTTGATTTTGCAAATTGCATACAGTCAAATCCATAACTTTGTCTTCCACCTTAATACCTTATTCTATGCGAGTGTCTCGATTGGCCATAACGGTTGCGGTGCTTTCCGCTCTTTCTTCATCGGCCCAGGTTACATCCAAGCAGGACTCTGTTCAGCAAGTGATTTATCAGTCTGCTTTGCAAAAATTGAAAGACGGAGGGTATGCTGAAGCATCGGCACAATTCACTCAGCTGATCAC
>DASYTA010000115.1:0-2780 GCA_036002745.1 Cyclobacteriaceae bacterium
ACAAATTTTTCAAGACTTTGGGCTAATCAGCATTGAACCCTAACACGAATTAGGGTAACTATCGGCTGCCGAAAATGGCTGTACCAATTCGCACGAGCGTACTACCTTCCTCAATGGCAATTGGATAATCCTGGCTCATGCCCATGGATAGCTCTTTCATCTCTACGTTAGATGGTAAAGTCATCTTGGAGATTTGATCAAACAATTTTTTCAGATTTTTGAATTCGTTCCTCACTTGCTCCTTGTTGTCGGTAAACGTAGCCATGCCCATTAAGCCGTAAACTTTTATTGAATCTAAACCAACAACTTTTCCTGACTTAATTAAATCGATCACTTCGTTTTCATCAAACCCAAACTTCGTTTCTTCTTTGGCAATATGAACTTGCAACAAACAGAGCACTATGCGATTTATTTTTTTTGCCTGCTTGTTGATTTCTTCTAATAGCTTGAGGCTGTCCACTCCATGGATGAGAGAGACAAAAGGTACGAGTTGCTTTACCTTATTAGTTTGCAGGTGGCCGATCATGTGCCACTCAATATCCTTGGGCAATTGAGCTTCCTTGGCCAAGAGTTCTTGCACTTTATTTTCCCCGAAAATCCGCTGCCCGGCAGCGTAAGCCTCTTTGATTATTTCTATCGGATGAGTCTTACTTACCGCAATTAGCCTGCAATTCTTACCCGCAAGCAGATTCTGAAAAAAGTTAATATTATTTCTGATGTCCATTATATAAATTAGGCCAAATTATCCAACGCGTAAAGTTATGGCGATCATCGGTACGTTGCTCAAAAAAGGGATTAAACTTCGCGAAAACCTTCACCAGGAATATTCATCACCCGTTGAGTTGCAAAAGCAGGAATTGAAAGAGCTAATGATCAGCGCCAGCCAAACCGAGTTTGGAAAATATTATGATTTTCATGACATCTTAGGAAAGTTTAGAAGAGGAGGGAAGGCGTTTTACGAAGCCTATAAATCTTCCGTACCTATTCATGACTACAACAAAATTCACAAAGAATGGTGGCACTTGACGCTGAAAGGCGCCAAGAACATCTGCTGGCCGGGGAGAATAAAATATTTTGCCCTGAGCTCCGGCACATCCGAGTCTGCCTCGAAGCACATTCCTGTAACGAAAGAAATGACGAAGGCGATTCAGCGCACAAGTATTCGCCAAATAATTTCTCTGTCAAAATATGATTTGCCTGCTTCTTTTTTTGAAGCGGGCATTTTAATGATCGGAGGAAGCACACACTTAAATAAGAAAGGTAGCTACTTCGAAGGCGACCTTAGTGGCATTCAAGCCGCGCGGTTGCCTTTTTGGTTTCAGCATTTTTACAAACCAGGAAAAAAAATTGCAAAAAACCGTAATTGGGATAACAAGCTCAATCAGATTGTTCGCAAAGCGCATGACTGGGACATTGGTATTATTGTAGGTGTGCCTGCTTGGATTCAAATCCTGATTGAAAAAATTATAGCTTACCATAAAGTCAAAAACATTCATGAAATATGGCCCAACCTTCGCGTGTATGTACATGGTGGTGTATCGATGGATCCGTATAGAAAAAGTTTTGAAAAATTATTAGGCCGCCCAATCTATTACATAGAAACTTACTTGGCCTCTGAAGGTTTTATTGCTTACCAGGCATTGCCGAAACGAAAGACGATGCGGCTTGTTTTGAACAATGGTTTGTTCTATGAATTCGTTCCGTTTGATGACAGTAACTTTCTTCCTTCCGGCGAGATTAAACCAGATGCCCAAACTTTATTGATCGATGAAGTGGAAGAAGGAAAAGAATATGCGCTGTTGCTCTCCACCTGCGCGGGAGCATGGCGCTACTTGATTGGCGATGTCATTAAGTTTACATCTTTGGAAGAATCTGAAATCATTATCACCGGTCGCACCAAACATTTCTTGAGTTTGTGTGGCGAGCATTTGTCGGTGGACAATATGAATAAAGCAATTGAGTTGGTGTCAGATGAATTGAATGTATCGATTAAGGAATTTACAGTTTCAGGTATTCCTCATGGCTCTCTCTTCGCGCACCATTGGTATATTGGCACCGACGATAAAGTTGATTCCAAAGTAGTAAAGGAAAAAATTGATCAGCACTTGAAAGATTTAAATGATGACTATGCGGTAGAGCGAAGTGCTGCGCTTAAAGAAGTTTTTGTCGATGTTATTCCGATTCAAAAATTCTACGACTGGATGAGCTCTAAAGGCAAAACCGGTGGCCAAAATAAATTTCCGCGCGTTATGAAAAATGCACAGTTGGAAGAATGGGTTAACTTTATTTCTCACTGATGGCCATCGTCTTCAAAGGAGTTCAACTTGGTATTGTATTGGCCTTCCTGGTCGGCCCGGTTTTTTTTACCATTATCCAAACTAGTGTAGAGAAAGGTTTTTGGAATGGAGCTCTTGTGGCAATTGGAGTTTCTATCAGTGATGTAATCTACGTTACAATTTGTTATTTCGGATTGTTTCAATTCCTAAATGATCCAAAATCTAAAACGAACATGGCCTATATTGGCGGAGCCATACTCATTGCCTTCGGACTTTATCACTTGGTTGTGAAAGCGCGAAGAGCCAAAATGGTTTCATTTCATTCAGAAGCCGAAACGAAAACACTCAAGTACATTTTGAAAGGATTTATTATTAATGGAATCACGCCAATGGTTTTTATTTTTTGGATAGGCACCATTAGCATTGCAACCATTGATTTTGGTTATTCCACAGGTTTCGAATTCTTTATTTTTTTTATGGCGCTGCTCATCACCGTGCTCGGTA
>DASYTA010000116.1:0-3960 GCA_036002745.1 Cyclobacteriaceae bacterium
GCAAATTTGTTGTCCGTGAAAATTCTGTACAGTGTGAGATTAAATCTCTTCAACAGATTTCATTCAACAAATCTATTAATATAGGGATTGTTATAGATCATTCACAATCAATGGAGAATGACGATTCTCAGTTGTATGACAAATGGGGTGATCCCACATTTTCTTATGATCCATATACACTAGAACTAAAATTGCCGGAGGACTATATATCACCTATTCAAAATGCCAAAGTTACAACCAAAGACTTTGTACAAAGCTTTAATTTTAAAAAGGACTTCATAAGTATTATTGGTTTTTCATCAACGGTTGACAGAGTGCTACCGTTGTCCAATAATAAAGTTAAGATCGACTCAACTATCAATTTAATGCAGGCTGACAGCTCAACAGCTTTATATGATGCTATGTTGAGAGGATTGAAAGAACTGAATACAGAAAATGGCGTAAATGTTCTTGTCACTTTGACTGACGGTCAAAATAACACATCAAAATCAGATTGGACGGATGTTGTCAATGAAGCCATTTCTAGAGATATTCCAATTTTCATTATTGGTTTAGATAATGTTAACAAGGAGATTTTAAGAGTTATAGCTGATACAACAAACGGACAATTTATCTATACAAAGTCGTCTAGATCATTTAAAGAGATATACTCTAAAATAAGTAAACAGATTCAGGCATTTTATGATTTAAAATATGAGTCAAAAAATATGGCCTCAATAAATAGAAGACGAGACTTGATCATTCAATTTTCAGATAATGACAAAGATTCATTAACCTATTCTGTGGAGTTGCCTGAAGAAGTCCTGAAGCATTTAAAGGAAAAAGAATCTAGAAGAGAGTACCTTCTGCAGGGATCAATTGTGACAGCGTTAGCATTGACGACTCTTTCCATTCTGATATACAAAAGGAGAAGGATGGGGAACGCACCAGCTCATAGCTAAGTACCTTCTTTGTAAAGGTTGATACAAAACAATTTGGATACTAATTGAGCTAAAAAAATAAAATGATCTACATCACTCAACTCATCTATATCATCGATGGACAAGAGAAAACCTTCGACCAATTTGAAAGTGTTGCCATCCCTCTAATTTCAAAATACAACGGCCGACTTTTGTTTAGGGTAAGACCGTCGACCAATTCATACATTGAGCATCAGATTGACAAACCCTATGAAATCCATTTGGTTGAGTTTGATGCGGAACAAGATTTTCAAAACTTCATGCGCGACGAAGAGCGAAAGAAATTTCTTCACCTCAAAGAAAAATCAATCAAGGCGTCAATTTTATATAAAGGAGCGAAGCTTTAACTGACTTCGTCTAACTTATTCGCCAAACCGTCTAATTACCGCTAGCTTTTGGTTTTAACAGAATATATAAATTTAACTTCCACACTCGGGAAGGGAATTAAACTTTATGTTGTCTAACCAGTCGAAGAGCAAAAAATAAAACATAAATTAAATTTATTATGAAAAGAGTAAAATGGATTTTGATTACGCTTCTTATCCTGAACGTTGGGATAACCATGGCACAGAAGAAGGATTCACTAAGATCATCTTCACATCATCACCGTATGGGCTCTATGTATGGAATCCCCAATTTGACGGAAGACCAAAAAAAGAAGCTTGCTGAATTGAAAACTCCGCATGCCAAAGAAGTGCTTCCGCTGAAGAATCAATTGGCAGAAAAGAAAGCGCATCTCAAAACTTTGCAGACTGCAGAGAAAGCGGACTTGAATGCCATCAATTCTACTATTGATGAGATGTCGCAATTACAATCACAGATCATGAAGAAAAATGCAGCACACAAGCAGGCGATTAGAAAAATATTGACTGATGAACAACGCATTGCTTTTGATACAAGAGCAAGCGCAGGGAGAAAATTTCATCAACATGGTCAGTACAAAGGGATGCACGGTGAGCGCGGTGACCGCAAGCGCGGATAGATAAAACGTTTTATTTGAAGGTGAAAGAGCACAAGGCGAATCCTTGTGCTTTTGTTTTTTACACTAACCCATTATTCGTTAGAAATTCTCTCCGCTTTCTTCTATGCTGACTTCATGTAAACGATTGGTACGTCTTTACCAGTCATTGAGCGGTATTTACTAATCCCTTTCTATAACATGTCGTTAATTCGCGTGGTCAACCAGTTCATCCAAGGAGTTTTTATTCAGAAAAATTTAACGACTATCAAACATGAGAAATTCGATTATGGTTTTCTTGGTGCTATGCTTATCTCTCAGCGTGTTGGCTCAGCAAGAGGTGAAGAGAGAATGGACTTCATTCGTTCAAACGAGGGATGCGTCTTTTTTGAAAAAGAAAGTGAAATTTAAACTCACGGCCTCGGCTAAAGTTGGTCTGAGCGATACAACTTCACGCGCGGGGTTGTGGGTGAGAGTGGATAATAAGGAAGGTGGCACAGGCTTTTTTGATAATATGTCTAACAGGCCAATTAAGTCTGGAGAGTGGAAGACATACTCGATTGAAGGTGAAATGAATGAGAGTTCTGAAAAAATTAATTTTGGCGGGATATGTCAAGGCAATGGCAAATTCTATTTTGATGACTTTGTTTTGATGGTTGAAAATGACAAAGGCATTTTGGAAAAAGCTTTAATTGAAAATCCAGGATTTGAAATTGCTGTCAACGGAAATGAAATTCCTCACTGGACTCTAGGTATTTTCGGCGATCAACCTGTTCGTGTTAAAGGGTTTTCAATAACTTCAAGTGAGGAGAGTAGTTCAGGTAAATATTCTTTGCTTCTTGAAGGACGTAATCTTGAAAAGGACTCTTCTTATTATGTCGGGCCACGCAAAGGCTACACTACTCAAATTGGCGTGTTGGTGTCGGAGCTAAACAACTTGAGCTCCAGAGTTGAAAGCAGAGTAACAACATTAAATCAAAAAGAATTGGATTATTTAATGGATGATAAAGCGAATCGGATTGGCGCGTTGATTATGCATCTGGCTGCAGCGGAAGCGTACTATCAGGTCTTTACCTTTGAGAATAGAGATTTCAATGAAGAGGAAAAGAAAAAGTGGCAAGTGGCATTAGAGCTCGGCGAAAAAGCCCGAAAAGAATTTGTAGGTCATGATGTTGGGTATTACTTAGAGATTTATCATCAGGTTCGACAAAAGACGATGGAGGAATTGAAAAAAAGAAATGATGATTGGCTTTTGGAAGCACCTGCTGGTCGAATGAGCAATTATTTTGCGTGGTTTCATGTGATGGAGCACCAGTCAAGTCACTTGGGGCAAATTCTTTTGCTAAAGAAACGATTGCCAAAACGCGAGCAATCAATACCTGTAAATAAAATCGAATCCGCACATTGAGTAAATCCTGCTGTCAAATCTTAAAGTATTGCGGATAGATTAGTTTCCACCTTGTACTTAGTTATTAAATGAATTAAATTGATTAACTAAGAATACACGCAATGAAGAATATAAGGATAACAACTGTTCAAAGCCTACACATGGCTTTCGTTTTGTTGTGCTTATTTTCATGCGCATCCAAGAAGAACCAGGCGCAGTTCGAAACTGAGTTAAAATCTCTTGACTTGACGAGAGGTGATATTGCTTTGTGCGGTTCTGGGAATGGCCAATTTGGTACCGTGGAGTTTGGTCTTTCTTGCTCTGAGAAAGTGAGAGCAAATTTTAATCTCGCTACAGCGTTGCTGCATTCCTTCGAGTATCCGGAAGCAGAAAAAGTATTTGCGAAAGTTATTGATGAAGATCCTAATTGTGTAATGGCCTATTGGGGTGCAGCCATGTGTAATTTTCATCCGCTCTGGGAAATTCCAAGCAAGACTGACTTACAAAAAGGGGCAAGGATTATTACATTAGCTCGGTCGTTAATTGAAGATAAATCATCGAGGGAATCAGATTACATCGAAACAATTGCTACCATCTATGATCAATGGGATAAACTCGATCATCAAACACGTTTGCAAAAATTTGAAAAGGCTTCG
>DASYTA010000117.1:0-2826 GCA_036002745.1 Cyclobacteriaceae bacterium
ACATTTTCTTTTGATGGATTCAAAGTTGGAGAGAATATTAGCAACAGCGGTGTGACGTCTCCTTCAATTACTACTTCTGCATCACAGAATTCTGATGCAGGTTCTTATTCAATCGGCTTTACGGGAGGAGATGGTGGATCACACTATGCATTAAATCCTGTTAATGGGTTGCTCACTATCAAAAAGGCCAACCAGAAAATACAATTTGAATCAAGTCTGCCTTACAATATTAGCAATGATACTCCTCCAATCACATTTCAAGCAGAATCATCATCAGGATTACCTGTAATATTCCAAATTATAGAAGGTGCCGATATCGTAACACAAAACGGTTCGACATTTACGCTCACAGGAAAAACTGGAATAGCAACTATACGAATTGAGCAGCCTGGGAATATAAATTACAATGCAGCAAATTCTGTTGACAGGAGTTTCAAAGTGAATCTTGTGCTTGGTCTTGAGCCTAAAACTTCAGCGTTTGTCTCGATGAGTCCGAACCCGACACAGAGTGAACTATACATAAAGGCGAGCAGTATCATCAAGAGCATTACTCTTATAGATATGCTTGGTAAGCAATTAAATCATATTGAAAACCTGAGTGCAACTGAATACCATCTTAATCTAATAAACTATAATCAAGGAATGTATCTTGTGAGTGTCGCGACAGAAAATGAAGGCATTGTAACGCACCGCATTGTTTTAGAGTAATTACTATTTTGAAGAACAGGTGTGACCAACTACATCAGTTCATCCTCTCCAAAACATTGAACCAATTCCATTCCCAGGTTTTTCCGTTGTCGGTAGTAAATGCCTGACCCCACACTGGTTTTTCTTTGTTGCGAACATCCCAACGAAACATAAAGATTATTTTCTTTCCTTTGTGCGTATCTTTTCCGAAGAAGTGGCCGATATTATTCTCAAATGATCCCACTACAGGTGGATCAAGAACTCCTGTGGTGCTAGGCACCCAATACAAACTCCACAATTTTGTTTTTGGATTGAATAGACGGAGAGTAAATCCCTCAAAATCTTTTCCTTCCATGCCTGGGAGTTGATCTGAATAATACGAATCTACGTTGCCAATCCCTTGAAGAATTTTATGATCATCGTCCGTAGATTCAAACTCGGTCCAGTCTTTACAATTTTCTAGTCGCTTGTTCAACCTGCGGTGATACATTCTCCATTTGCCAACAAGAAAATCAAAATCAGTTTTTGATGACGTAGGTGAAGAAACCAAAATCAATTCACCACTTGCGTCGATTTTTATTTTTGGAATGGCTACGGTGCTGTCAGGCTTGAGCAAAGCTCTGCGCTCTGGAGTCATCTGTGCAAACAGCGTTGAAGAAGCCAACATAGAAATAAGGAAGAGTGAAAGTAGTTTCATAAGTCACGAAGCTTTGAGTGTGACTTGAATTTATTAATGAATGGCAAAGCTTGCCAACAAAGCTGGCCCCTTTAACAATTCTTTAAGAAAAATTGAAAGCTGGCATCAAGTCACTTGGGGGATGTTATTGGTGACTCCCTTTTAGTCTTAAAATGAAAACGGGAACTACAATTGCTTGCTGTTCCCGTCTTGTTTTGCCATCGGCCGTAGCCTTTGTAAAACATTAACTCGCGTATTCACAAACCAAAACTTGCCTCCACTGTCTTGCGACAGCCGCTCTTGGTCTCGCGCTGTTGGCAGTTTCCCGAAGGCCCTTACCGCGAGCGCAGTCTTTTCACGTCGACTTTTTTGTTAATCACTTTCCGTAGAAAATAACTTTTTGTTTGTCGATGTTCCTGACTTGTTTGCCAGTGACTGAATTAATGATATGAAGATATAGTCACTCACTATTCAATCATAATATTTTATAAAAAAGAACTCAACAACTTTTGCACGGAGTTGTGAACAATTTAGTTCTGTTTTGAATTTGAAATTTTAGAGGCGGAATTGCATCGTAACCAACACACCAAACTTTCGCACGTCGGGTGCATCGAGGTAATTCATACGATGAATAAAATCTACACGGAAGAATTTTAAAATATTTTCAACACCATAACCCAATTCTACATATGGTTTGCCGGGTGTAAAATGTCCTGTTTTCAAGGCGGGGTCACCACTCGGAGTTTGATTGCAAATCAATGCCTTATTTTCATCACGTAGACCGCCATAGATTACGTTGGCCGTACCTACTAATCTCCATTTCAATCGGTTCATTAACGGGATACGATTCATGATGAACCCTTCAAAGTATTGTCGGTAGTGCATGCCTACGGATTTGTCGCTCACAAATTCTCCGTAGTTCATCAAATTGAATGTGAAAGCAGAATAGACCGGTGCTTGATTTCCTAAATGAACAGTCAACAACGGATAAGGCAAATTATCAAAAACGTATTCACCATCAATATTGACATAAGCGGAACCTAATGGCCCCAACGCCAACCGCTCCCGGATGTTCACCGATACTTTGTCGTAGTTAAAATCGCTGCCCCAAATTCCTTTTATCCCGTGTGTGTACTTGAATGTTAGTGCCGGCCAATTTCCGGTTCCAAGGCTGATCCTTTCGTTTCCGTTTACAATAAAGACTTCATTTTTAGCCCAACGTGCTTCGGCAAAAACCTCGGAAGTTTCAAACTCATCCAGGACTGGTGAGTTTACATCAGAAGGGTTCTGCTGAAATCCGAATGCGTAAGTTGGATCAAAGGTCCAATAGCGAAAGCCTAATCGGCCCGACCAACTTCGTGTGAATTCCCGACTTAACGATGTGAAAGCTTCATTATAATAATATGCTCGGTGGAAGCGCCCCCATTGTGCTGCACCAATGAACAATGGACTTGTTCTTACCG
>DASYTA010000118.1:0-6396 GCA_036002745.1 Cyclobacteriaceae bacterium
TACTTCAAACTAAGACTTGACGCTCTCCAGAAGAACGTAATCAATGCAATGCGGAGACAGATTCAACATCTGATTAAACTCAAACGCTGGTCAAGTCCTGTTTATAAAAAGTGGGCACCGGTGACTATTTCATTGGCTGACTGCCTGATCGAAACGGATGAAGATGTTTATATCCGTGGTATTGATCGGGTAGCTAGGCAATTATTTCTTAGCAATGGTACTTCTGCAGAAACCAAAAATCTTAAACCTGAATTTCTTATTGAGATTCTCCAATATTTAGAGAAGATGGAGAAATCAAAAGCTATTGAAACGGAGATTGAAGAAATGCAAGGAGCAATCTACCAGGTGCAAGCAGAATAGGTCAGTATACGGTGTCACCTTCGTTTTCGGCTTTGAAATTTTCTCCAACCATCCGCATGAAGTTATCTGCCTCTAACAATTGAAGCCTTTCAAAAGCCGGAATGTCTTCGACTCTTCTCGGCCTCACTGTGCCGTTTTTGTAATCAATCACATAATCAATAAGGTTTGATAGATCCTTTTGGTCTAACTGAGGATCGTTAATTTCGAGAAGAGTGGAAAGATTTTTTAACCTGCGCAATGCTAAAATGAATTTGTCTGCATTCTCTTCGTCTAGTGACCTGTTACCATCGCCGGAAAAGCTTCCCTGTAAAGAGTGTATTTTTCATAAAACTCCGAATGTTCTTCCAGGTACTTTATTCTAGGGGCAATCCTATGCTCTATCTTTTCTGCATTTAACGGCAGGCTATTCCGGATTGGAATTTTAAATGAATAGCTTTCTTGTTTACTTCGCCAGTCAGGTACTGCGGCCTCCAGAACATCGATGATATACCGTTGTACCCAAACAAAGTATACCTGATGGTTTTTTATTGGATTGATTGTACTAACATATACCAATAGCATAGGTGTTGAATATTTTTCAGCATTAAGTAAAAATTTCTTCTCAACCTGGTAACTCACCGTTTCATCATCATTTATTAGAATCTCTTCATTAGTCCCTTTTATTTGCAGATAGCAAACATGTCCGGTGGCTTCATATACGGCTCTCTTATTTTTATCCACGCGATCACTTTCCCTGAAAATTTCGATCATAAGGTCGATGCCATAATCACGTTCGGTCAGCTCCCGTACCACCCAGTGATCCGGGATACTATTAAGAGTAATCTTGATGGCCTTCGTGTCTATGATGTGTGTGTAGGTTCTCATAATTTGTTAATCCTGAGTTCTTTGTTCCTCCGGAAGATTTAGCGACCAGTAATATTTGAACTTAATATCGTTGTTCTCCCGATGAATCCTTTGGTAATCCGCCAACGAATCGAAATAAAATATTCGCCATATGTTATCCTTATCAATTCCCAGTGCGATGCTGTTGTAACCATTGTCTCTCATCACCATTTTACATTCTTGTACCATTACAAACAATGGATCCTCACCATAGGCGATGTCGTCCGCACCACAGGTAAAGAGCTTCCCATCCTCCAACTTTAAATTATAGCTTGTCCATCCGCTCGTATCTGATGTCTCCGATTCAACGGTGGCTACAGTTCCCTGAAAAAGCAGACGGACTTTATCTCCATTCTTAAAACGGTGACTTTTGCCAGGAGCTTTCATTCGATTGAAAAAGACACTTCCAATTTGGACGAATTTAATATTTTTATAGGCCAGCAAATTGGTTATTATGATAGAAATCGACAAAGAATGGGGAACAGTGAATTTTATTTTTTTTACCGCAACGGACGTTGAAAGAATTTTAAATGAACTCTCCCGTGAGGGAAATCCCCTGCGGATCCTGGATGATAAAAGACAACCATTTGTTCCTAACGTTGTCCTCCATTTTCCTGAGGACATTTCTGAATTGATGTCGGTAATATGGCAACTGGACAAGTCTGTTGTTAACACTCTCCATTTTATTTCCCATGGGATTGAGGGAGGAAAGAAGCCAGGTGTACTCTACTATTCAGCCCATGAGAGTCCATTTCCGCTGAATGAATTTTTTCGTTCCACTTCAGGTAACGATCAAATCATTATGAATTTAATGTCGGTTTGTTACCAACAAGAGTATGACAAGGAGGACTTCAAGCATCTGATTATTAGCGGGAACAGATCGCCGAAAATGGGAATAGATTCAATTAATCATGCCCTCGCACAACTTTATCCCTTCGCCCCTTTAGACATCGACAAGAGAGAATTTCAAAAGAATGATACCTACATCTTCAAGTACTGAGGATTTTATTTACTTCAGGTTGGGGCCAGTGGGTTAATCCAATATTGATAATTCTGCATTGTAGGGAAAACACTTGACCAATGCAGACTTTTGTCTCCGAAGTTCACTATCAGGATGATCATGGTAAATCACGATCAAAGCGTTATAATATCAAAGCATTGAATTGCTTTGTTGCAATTGACAAGACGCATTTTAGAGTAACTCGCCTCAAAGGATTTAGGAAAATAATTGGAGGAGGTTTGCAGGCCCTAAATCCCACCCCTTCTTAGTTGACAATTAATTAAAAAAGGTTTTTAAAACTTTAAATTGGTAAATATATGCCGCAACATTTCGGTCGCTATGTCAACGAAAAGAGAATTGAAAAGGAATTGACACTCCGTGAATTTTGTAAACAAACATCATTTGTTCCCTCTGTTTGGAGTAAGGTTGATCGTGGACTTTCCGATTATGGGCGTAGTGGCGAGATGATTGATCGTATAAAATCAGTTTTGGCATTGGATGAAAAGGAGATTGAGGAATTAGAAAACCTGGCCAAAGTCGAATATGTGCCTTTTGAGCTAACGGAACAGGATACGTTAAACTTCTTACCTCTTTTAGTTTCTACCGTTCGCGGCGAAAAACCTAAAGACGATGAATTGCATTTGTTATATAAAAAAGTAAAGGAGTCAAATCATAATATTTAAAGAGTGAGATCCTACACCTATCGCGGCGACAAGTTTACCAGGACTGAATTAAAAGGTACCCACTGTAAAGCTGTTGAACGTCCCGATGGAAAATGCATCCGGGGAAAAAATGGGAGTATGCTTGTGGAATTTTCAACCGGTGAGAAATGTATAATCATCGGAAGGTTGTTGAGAAAAACTACTCCGATTGATTAAGCTTGCTTGTGATGAGGAGATTCTATTGTTGAGTCAACAACAACATCTGACGGGTCAAAGTTATTGATTTCCCCCATCTGATTTTCTAGATACTTCGTTGCGGCCTCCCAGCGGTCCGCTTTAAAAACTCTTGCCGATTGTTGCTCACTTAAGAAATCATTAGAAAATTGTTTCAATTTCTCTGTGGTAATCTCTTCTCCACTTCCTGAGAGAGCAATCTCACTATCAGTATTCAATGCGGTTACACTATAGTGCGTTATGTGACTATCTAAATTTTTAAACTGCGCGATCATTACAAATGTCTTTCTAGCCGAAAGGAAGGAAAGAACAGCAATGAAAATAAGAATTGCTGATCCTCCAACCGTGACGGCAACCTGTAAATTATTTTTCTTGAAATCTGGCTTATTATTTTCAGTGTCCTTCTTTTCACTATACTGACTCTCGATAGAGTTTATGTTATCCACTAACCTGGCATTATAGGTGCTATCCTTAATGCCAACATTAATCGACTGAAACTTTGCAGTATTAAGAGAATCATTTTTTATCGAATACAAATTGGCAAGTTTCCCCGAGCTATACAATCTGGTGATCATAAGGTGATCCCGCGTTCCACGAATATATGTCCTTAGAAAGATTTTTATTGCCAGATCAATTTGCCCTCTGATCATCGCAATTTTCCCCAGGTTGGTACTGTCCTCAGTTATAAACCTACTATCTCCTATTTTAACAGCAGAATTCAGAGACCTTCGAAAAAATATTTCCGCAGAATCGTAATCTTTTGTTTCCATATACACCAAAGCGAGCGTTTGATAACCATTTTTATAAATATAATCTTGAGTGTAACCAACGTTTTTATGTATTCCGTCGATAGCTATTTTTTTTGCCTCCATAAATTTCTTTTGACCGATAAGAGCAAGGGCCGTGTTTTCGTAAGGTTCAAAAGATTTTGGGTTAATCTCAAGAGCAAGCTTAAAATACCGGATTGCGTCGTCGTACTGAAATATGGTATAGTACACAAGGCCGATATTATTGTAAGCAGCTGGTAACGATGCCGTATTTCCTTCTTCCTTACGAAGCCTCACTGACTCAAAATGGCTTTTTAAAGCCATGTCATATTTCCCCAGGTATGAATAGGCAAGGCCACGGTTATTAAGAATGGATTTGATATGTTTTTTTACTTCCATATCATCCTGATTCCTTGTGGCTATTTTAAGAATACTGTTCAAAATAGTAACAGTCTCATCGTATTTTCCAAAGTCGAGGAGACAAAAAGCTCTCATTCTTCCACCTTTAATAATCTTTAGAGAGTCACCCGATTTCATCGCTAAATTATTATAAGCTTCAGCATACTTTAGTCCAGTCTCAGAGTTGCGTATTTTATAATATTCGAACAACTGCTCATTCACTTCCAACAGTTTTACTTCGTCTGTATAGACCTCTAAAAGGTGTTTTAATGAATCTGTTTTCTGATCATCCTGAGCGAAGGCAGATATCGATAAAGAAAGCGCGAGAAAAAATAAAGGGATTGAATTTCCTGGAAATAATTTCATCAGTCGATATTATCAATCACTCCTTTCAACAGTAGATGGATACAACCCTTACAAAGTTTGGTTGGGAACGTGTCACTGAGCCAATTATTGTAAAACTGTAATATTTCAAATAAGGGAAACATCGCAATATACAATTTCAAAGGTCTTAGCCTTCAACCAATTACTACAAACCTTACACAAACATTTACTACAAACCTTATGCAATTAGGACTTTTAGACAAATTCAACAAAGTGACCGTGGTAGCTACCTCCGTGATTAGTGAGGCTGACAGATCATTTATCGCAAAAACGGAATGTGAATATCGAGAGTTGCTTGACAACCTTACCAAGTGGAAGACGGTTCTTGAAAAAGCCTCAAAAGAAATAAAGGATCATGGGTTTTATCTGCTTGAAAAGGAATTCTACAGAAGATCTTCTGAACCGTCTTATTCGGTCGATGAAGACTACTCGCATGAAAGAAGCCCTGATATCTGGAATGTACGAATGATGTTCTCACCTGCCTTCGGGTTAAAATACATTGAGGAGACAGTCATTAGCGCCCGTTCCGCTATGAACCGTCACTTGATAGAGTATTTCAATAGCACTTATAACCTTACCGTTGATTTCGATTTAGTAGACGAGCTTAAGACTACCGATCGGGTGATTGAATATGTTATCCATCAGAATGACGGAAAGAGTCTTGTGGAGGCTGGCGAAGAAAATATCATCCGAAATTTTCAAAGTAGTTTCCGTGATGGTGAAATACTAAAGCACAAAATTATTTTTCCTCATGCTTACGTCCGCTGGGAAAAATACTCTACCAACGCTAACCTGTCAATCCTTATCAAAGCGATTTCATTCTTTGAAACCCGGGTTACCAGGGCATCAGATAATGTTAAAACCTTCTTCGATAATGCAGGGCCTGGAGAGTTGTACACTTTTAATGAAGGGAAAAAATTCAAGGCCATTAGAACCTACAAAAATGATAAGTGTGAATTGCATTTTTCAGACCATGCCGGGGCGCAGGAATTTTTTGAACTGTTCCGTCTGTACGAAAATATTGAACGCTAGAATTTTCTGATCTATTACGTAAAAATCGTTTCTGACACTATATAAATATTCATCATTCATGAAGTACGCCTTACCAACCACACCGATACCCGCCGCTGAAAGAGAAGGAATCAACACGAAGGTATTACAGCTTATTGCCTCTGAAAATTTTCAGGGAATTACCGCAGAAGATATTTTCCAGGCATACACAGGTGATGGAGGCCTTCACGGACTTGATAGAAAAAATTATTCTTCCTATTCAGCTTTTAGTTCTGCGAAAAAGGAGTGCGAATCAGGACAGTTTTTTACTCCTCCATCACTCTGCCATCAGATTGTCGATTGTATTCCTGTAAGTGATCATGATCTTGTTGCTGACCTGACCATGGGAATGGGAAATTTTTTCAAC
This sequence comes from Cyclobacteriaceae bacterium, assembly GCA_036002745.1. GTDB lineage: Bacteria > Bacteroidota > Bacteroidia > Cytophagales > Cyclobacteriaceae > ELB16-189. The sequence continues at coordinate 6,106 of DASYTA010000118.1, forward strand.
TTCCTCCCGGTAGAGCAAAATGTTTATGGTTGTGAGCTGGAAGTAAAAGCATATAAAGTTGCATCGTTTCTGTATCCAGCCGCTAACCTGGTTAACAGTGATATACGCTATTACCGACCGGAACAAAAATTTGATATCATTTTCGGAAACCCTCCATTTAACCTGAACTGGAAAGTAAATAGCGACGAGATCTTATCTCAATTGTATTTCCTGCAAAAGTCCGGCGAGCTTCTAACCCAGGAGGGATACTGGCCGTCATCACACCATGTTCTTTTCTATCTGATGATTTTA
>DASYTA010000119.1:0-2832 GCA_036002745.1 Cyclobacteriaceae bacterium
TGTTAAGAAAGCAGAGTAGGTTTGTGTGGAACTTACTGACTTTATCAAAGCCCAACAGTAAAGAAGATAAGAAATTAGTAACGGCCATTAAGACCATTGCTGGTTTTACGCCATCGAATATTACTATCTACCGATTAGCAACGCTTCATAGCAGCAAGGCGAAAGATGTTTCCGGCTTTCGCGAGTCCAACGAACGACTTGAATACTTAGGTGACGCCATTTTAGGTGCCGCTGTTGCCGATTATCTTTTTAAAAAATATCCATTCAAAGACGAAGGATTCCTCACTGAAATCCGTTCGCGCATTGTGAACAGAGAATCATTAAATAATCTCGCACGCAAAATTGGAATTGCATCCATCGTGCAATACGACCATCGCAATACGCAGTTGCAAAAAGTGATCTTAGGAAATACGCTTGAAGCGTTGGTGGGTGCAGTTTACCTCGACAAGGGTTATTTGCGGTGCAAGAAATTTGTGATCGATAAATTAATCCAACCCTATTTTGATTTGGAAGTGGTAGTTAAGTCCGAGTCGAATCATAAAAGCAAAGTAATTGAGTGGGCGCAGCGCACGGGCAAAGAAATAAAATTTGAGATCACTGAAAATAAACGTGGCCGAGGAAGGGAGTTTGCGGCTCAGGTGATGGTGGCAGGCGAATTGTATGGTCAAGGTTTTGGGCTAACCAAAAAGAAAGCAGAACAAGATGCGGCTGAAAAGACCTGTGTAATGCTGAGTATTTGATTACTTCGCTCTTCTTATTTCGATTGTTGACAACCCTTTTACATTTCTCCTTCCCGTCTTAAAATCCTTGGTTGATACCACAAGAATGGAGTCATCCATTTCTGTAATTGATTTTCCATTCTTTTCAGTAACGAGATATACGGAGTCCCCTGTGGCAGTATTAAAAAGCTCATTCCAAGAATACACAACCTTATATCCATCTGAGGCGATGAATACAAAATAATATTCACTCAACACTTTCGGACTTTCTGATTTTATTTCGACTGTTTGCAGGATGTCTTTTAATAAAATTCCTTTAAGACCTTTGGATTCACTTCTTTTTTCACCCAAATGATTTGTAATTACCAGATCACCAATTGAAACTTCCTTCCATTTTTTTAAGTCGGCAACATTTACAGTTACCGGAGCAGATACTTCGCCTGAGATGCTAAATGAGGATGTGGCCTTGATTTGTTGAGCAAACAAAGGTGCTGAAAGCAAGAGAAAGGCATTAATGACTAAAATTTTCATGCGATTAATTTTTTTGAATAAATCCTGATCGTTTTTGCGGTCAAAAGAAGATTACCAAAACCAATTGCGATTTGAACGAGGCCGAGTAGAAGAACTGTCATGGCAAGTTCCGTTGCCTGATTTTGGATAATTTTATAAAAACCCTCCGCTGTTAGCAAAGCCGAAAACAAAAGCACAGCAACTCCAAAAAGAATGTTAACCTTATTTAATTGACTAGGTTGCCCTTTAAGTCTTTTTATGGTTTCCCAATTGTACCAGAGTATCGCTATTGATCCAATTGCTAAAATAAAATTTACCGATCCAACAACAATTTCAATTCCAAAATAACCAACTGTTAGAACTAGATTGAAATACGCAAGCTTAATTTTCATTTTTTGTTAAAAACTTAATTCCCACAGGGCAATGATCTGATCCGTGATATTGATCATAGATCAATGCCTCCTTCACATTCGGCAGCAATTTACCACTAACTAAAAAGTGATCTATCCTCCAGCCAATATTTTTTTCTCTTCCACTGATAACAAAATTCCAGTAAGTGTATTTTACTTCTGTAGGATGGAAATGTCGAAAGGTGTCAACAACACCAGCGTTTAATAAATTGCTAAACCCGTCAATCTCTTGTTGTGTGTAGCCAGCGCTCTTGTTGTAGTTTTCCTTTGGCCGTGCAATATCAATCGGTTGATATGCCACATTAAAATCACCACAGGCGATCACTGGTTTTCTTCGCATGAGCCATTGTAAGTATTCGCGAAAGGCTACATCCCAAGTTTGGCGGTAGTCTAATCGCTTGAGTCCTTCGCCGGCATTGGGCGTGTAAACCGTTACTAAAAAATAATTTGGATATTCTGCAGTGATTACCCGACCCTCCTGATCATGCTCGTCAAGGCCAAGATCAAATGAAACATTGGTGGGTTCTTCCTTTGTTAAAATGGCCGTTCCCGAATAACCTTTGCGTGCCTTGGAAGAGTTTGCAAACACTTTGTATTCTGGAAGCAATTGGCAGGTGTCAAGCACATCCTCAACAGTTGCTTTTGTTTCCTGGAGGCAGATCACATCGGGCGCCATCTCACGCACATTGTTGACAAATTCTTTTTTTACAATTGCGCGAATACCGTTTACATTCCAGGATACAAGGTGCATAGGTTTATTTTACTTTTAAAAATAGATACTTTTACTGAAATGCATCCAAATTTTTAGATGAAGGAATTTCGCACTGAGTTAATACCCTCTGTTTCAGCTTCACTCATTGGTTTGAAGGATACAATTTTTACGATTGGTTCTTGCTTTGCTGATGAAATCGGTGATCATTTGACTGAAAATAAATTCCAAGTATGGAATAATCAGCTTGGAACAGTTTACAATCCAATTTCGATTCATCGACTGCTTTTACTTACTCTGGAAAATAAAGAGCCTTTGCTAGAACGTTACTTACAGAATGAAGGAGTTTATTTTAATTATGATTTTCATTCTTCTCATTCTGCAGCAAGCCAGCCGGAATTGGAAAGCAAAATCAAGTCGGCAATTAAAAATGCAAATGAATTTTTAAAGAACGCCAATCGAATAGTCATTACCTATGGAACTG
>DASYTA010000120.1:0-9897 GCA_036002745.1 Cyclobacteriaceae bacterium
TATGCGATTTTCATTTTGGCTACGACAGAGAAGCACAAAGTCATTCCTACGATTTTGTCGCGTTGCCAGATTTTTGATTTCAATAGAATACAAGTTTCGGACATCTCGAAGCAATTGAAAAAAATTGCTGATCGCGAAGGCATACAGGCAGAAGAAGAAGCACTACACCTGATTGCCCAAAAAGCAGACGGTGCTCTTCGCGATGGTCTTTCTATTTTCGACTTGATGGTAACTTTTTCATCGAGTAATAAAGTTACCTTCAGCGATGTGCTCAACAACTTGCACATTCTCGATTACGATTATTATTTCAAAATGGTGGACGGCTTGCTCGCTGAAAACACAAGCGGTCCATTATTGCTACTCGACGAGATTTTAAGAAAAGGATTCGACGGACAGAACTTCATCACAGGTCTGGGAGAACACTTGCGCAACCTTCTTGTATCGCAAGATGCTCGTACGGTTAATTTGATGGAAGTGCCCGACAACATCAAACAAAAATATTTGACTCAAGCACAGGCAGCATCGCCTTCCCTTCTACTTTCGTGGCTGAACATCGCAAGCACGTGCGACATTAATTATAAAGCAAGTCGCAATCAACGACTGCTAGTAGAGTTGGCCTTGATGAAAATGGCCTACGTCAATTCAGCGTTGAAAATCAACAGCAACTCTTCCTCTGAAGCAGGCTTAAAAAAAAAATTGAATTAGAACCTGAAGCTAAAAAGGCTGCTCTACCTGTGGAGAAAGAAACGCAGGTTTCTAACGCTGTAGAAATAATTTCTAAAACTGATTCTCCTCGGCCTGCTGACATGCCTCGGTCTGTGGGGACACAGACCGAAATTTCTAACCCTATTTCAACAAAGTCTGAAACGCCAAAATCAGCAGCACCAACTCGTGCCAAATCAACATTTGATCTTAACTCAATTTTAAAAGCGAAAGAGCAACCGCCAACGGTCATTACTCAAATCGAGGAACCGGTAAATGTTAAGCCGTTAACCGAAGAGCAAGTTAAAGAAGCATGGGCAGAATATGCTCGGTTGCGCAAAGACCAGGTGGCAGAGTTTCATCTTCTTAGTCGTGAAGTAGATTTGAACGGTTCCATTGTAACTGTTGCTCTTGCTAACACTGTTGAAGAACCCCTACTTCAATCAATGATGACGGATTTAGTTACCTACCTCCGAAACCGTCTCAGCAACCCGACCATAAAAGTAGAAAGTGTGATGAAAGAAGTTGACGTGAAGAAAATGGCTTACACCAACAAAGAAAAATTTGATTTACTCGCAGAAAAAAATCCGATTCTAAAAGAACTGAAGGATCGATTTGGGTTGGATCCCGATTTTTAATTCAATCAAGCAATCCGGTTCACATCCACCTTCACTGATATGTTCTGTTTGCCCGAACTAAAAATTATTCCTTTGATTGGCGCTACATCAAAATAATCTCGACCAACGGCTACGGTAATGTGATTGTGCGAAGGCAACAAATTATTTGTAGGATCAAACTCCACCCACCCAATCTCAGGAAAGTAGACCGACACCCACGCGTGCGATGCATCCGACCCAATCAATTTTTCTTTTCCGGGAGGCGGAAAAGTTTCAATGTAGCCACTCACATAGCGAGCAGGCAAACCAATATTACGAAGACAGGCAATCATGAGATGGGCAAAATCCTGGCACACCCCTTTGCGTGAAATCAACACTGACTCAACCGGGGTGTTTACTGTTGTAAATCCAGGTGTGAAATCCAGTGAGCTGTAAATTTTTTTCATCAACGATTGGCAACCAGCCCACAACGTTGCTTTTTCAGGAAAACAGTCTGCAACAAATTCGCGAATGGCTTCGCTATACGGAACATGCAACGATGGCAACGTGTATTGCATTACATCCGCATACACTTCGCTGTTGATAGCGATCTGATTTTTGAATTCATGCCACACGGTTGATGAAGCGGAAGCTTTTCCTCCGTTTGAACGATCTACAATTTCTACTGTACTTTCCGAAGTAATCTCCAATTGATCATGTTCTTTATAAATTGAAATGAACAACAAGGTGTTTCCAAAAAAATCAGTTTGGTAGGTTAGTTCGTCAGGTATCGGTTCAATGACAATGTTCGAGGAAAGACATTTCTGTCCGTTGTAGGTAAGAGGAACAAGGCAAAGACGGTTGTGGCCGATGCTCACCATTTCCTGGTATTGGTATTCCGTGATATGTTTGACTTTGTAGCGCATCAAACTTCAAATTGAAAACCGTCTTTTGTACTCTGCGACTGATACGTGGTGTGACTGAAATACGTAGAGCTTAACTTGGTAGCGATGACAGAAATTTGTTTTTGGAGTTCATCACAGAATTCATAGAATGATTTTCGATGGCCCATCTCTTCTTCATCTGTTTTCATTAGAGATTCAATGTTCATCAATTTCACTTTGCTGTAGGCATCAAAAGCCAACAACGAAATTTCATTATCATCGGCTCCTGATTTTTGTGCCAGACTCCTGGTGTATTTTACTAATCCTTCTAATTGAGAAAGGATGGAAGTTGGATTGCGGCTATTTAAAAATAATAAGTCGGTTACCGGTATAACATTGAGCGATGTTCTGTAAACCGATCGAAATGAAGAAAGATTTTGATTACTCAACAATACTGCTTCCAGCAGTTGAAACTCCGTACTCTCTTCATGTCGTTGAGTAAGGATAGATTTGTATTGAGCTAACTCCATCAATATTTCTTCGATCAATTGACCCAAACGATACATCGTTCTGCCTTCGCTTCGATACATACTTTGGCGCGTCATCTCTGAAAAAGAAAGCAATCCACCCGTAAGTTGATCCAACAAAGAAAATACATGACGTATTCCGTCGGGGCCAACAGCACCAATTCTTCTTCTCATATTTTCAATGTCATCGATGATTCTCCAGCTATCCACTGTCCAACGATCGCGTGCAGCATACATGGACCTCAAAAGATTGCTAAGAGTAAAAAGAATGCTTCCTACGCGTTCCTGGTTACAAATCAATTGATGAATTTCGCCCAAAGGATTATTAAACTCATCGGCTGAATCCTCTACAAAGCCCGGGTACGTATCAGTGATATGAGTTACAGTTTTAAGCATCACTGTCAGCGATTCAGGGTCGCTGCTTAGATAACTTTTTTGCGTAAGGTTTCTCAACACAATTCTAATGAATCGTGAAGTGCGTATTACGCGTTGGGTATAGCGACCAACCCAAAATAAATTTTCTGCAGCGCGACTCGGCAACACTGCTTTTCGCTTCATATCAGGTGCAGACTGTACACCAATCGAAGATTGATTTTTGGTCGCAGCTTCCACCCACGTGTCTTTGGAAATTCCTCCATCCTGATTAGAAACTAAGAAACTTCCCTTTTCTGGAGAACAACGTGAAAGTCCACCGCGCATCATTTCGTATTCGCCTTTACTCGACACTAAATAAGAGCGAAGCACCGTAAACCGTGGCTCGAGTTTGTCTTTCGTAAACACTGGTGAAGTGGAGAAAGCCACTTCTTCCTGGCCGACATATCGGAACGGTTCAAATTTGATTTTCCGAATCAACTCTTCTTTCTGTGGTTTTGAAAGCTGGCTGCCCATCACGGTTTTGAAGCCACCCATTCGCTCGATGTTTTTGATCACGAGCGTGTCGATGTTGGCGATCACGTAATCCATTTCCTTTTTTTGTCCGCACCACCAGGTGGCAATCATAGGGATAATTGGATCTTCATTTAAAAAGTGTCGGAAGGCTCCATGCATGAAAGCCATTAAACCAGTATTCTCAAGAATGCTGCTTCCCAACGGATTGGCAATGGCAACATTTCCTTTGCGCACAGCTTGTAATAATCCTGGAATACCAAGCTGTGAATCTTCTCTTAATTCAAGTGGATCGCAAAATGTATCATCTACTCTTCGAACAATCACATCCACTTTTTCAAGACCTTCTACAGTCTTGATCCAAACAAAACTATCGCGCATGATCAAGTCATCGCCTTGCACCAATGTTATTCCAAGATAAGATGCGAGAAAAGCATGCTCGAAGTAAGTTTCATTCCGTGGGCCAGGTGTTAACAATACAATACGCGGATTTTCCTTTCCTTGTGGTGCAATTTGGATGAGCGCTTGCATCATGCTATTGAAAAACCCACCCAACTTGGCGACTTGATATTGCTGAAATAATTCCGGAACAATGCGACTTAACGCACTTCTATTTTCCAACGCATACCCCATACCTGAAGGTGCTTGCGCGCGATCTTTCACAACCCAAACTTTTCCATCCGGGCCGCGTGAGAGATCCGCTGAATAAAGAATCAGTTGGTGCTCGCCTGGCAATTTTATTTTATCACACGGACGCAAAAAGCCTGGATGAGAATAAATCAATTCGGGAGGAATGATTCCCTTCTTAAGTAATGTTCGTTCTCCATATAAATCTTCAAGAATTTTATTGAGAACAAAAGCACGTTGCTTCATGCCACGTTCAATGCCGCGCCAATCAACAGCAGAGACAACCAATGGAATCGCATCCAACAACCACGGACGATTTAACCCGCTGTTATCTCCGTAAACATTATACGTAACACCATTCTCTTGCAGTTGTTTTAATAATTCCTGGTGCCTTATATTCAATTCAGCAGCTCCAAGTTTGTCAATGTTTGTTAATAAATTTTTCCACGACTCACGGGCCTCATCCTGGCGCAGAAAGCATTCGTCCAAAACCTTTTGGTTCAAAAAATAATCCTTCGTTAAGAGGCTGGTTGACACCGTTGAGGGCTGATTGTCCATAAATCAAAATTGTCGCAAATCTAAAGTACGAGGATATTCCGGACTTATTTTCATAGGTGGTGGATCAAAATTTTTCGGAATCTCATTCGGCTCTAAATAACGTGTGGCAACGCTGAAACTTTCCGACGGAGTAAATGCACCTTGCGTATGTCCCTGCGTCCAAAAACGGCTGATCCTTCGTCCTTCTGCTTCGTACGAATTAACAGGAAACGTATCATAATTTCTTCCTCCTGGATGAGCCACATGATAAGTACATCCACCTATCGCGCGGTGATTCCAAATGTCAATGATATCAAATACCAACGGGACATCTTTGCCTAAAGTAGGATGAAGTGCAGATGGAGGTGACCACGCACGATAGCGCACACCCGCAACATACTCACCTCGTACACTTGTTGCTTGAAGCGGAACAGGCACACCATTGCAAGTGATCATATACCTATCGGCATTAAAATTTTTCACCTTAACCTCCACGCGCTCTACAGATGAATCGACAAATCGCGCGGTACCACCTTGTGCGGTTTCTTCACCTAACACGTGCCAGGGTTCAATACCCATGCGCACCAACAGCTCCATCTCTTCCACTTTAATTTTTCCATAGAGCGGAAAACGAAATTCAAAAAATGTTTCGAGCCATTCCAGTTTAAAAGGATAACCTGCCTCTTGCAGGTTGCTTGTTACTTCAGCAAGATCTTGTTGCACATAATGAGGCAACATAAATTTATCGTACAGCTCCGTTCCCCATCGGGTGAGCTTGTGTTTATACGGTTTCTTCCAAAACCACGCGATCAAACATCTTATTAACAACAACTGTACAATGCACATGTCCTTGTTGGGTGGCATATCAAAACCACGAAACTCGAGAATTCCCAACCGACCTGTTGAGCTGTCGGGTGAATATAACTTGTCAATACAAAATTCAGCGCGATGTGTGTTGCCGGTAATGTCGATCAAAAGATTTCTGAATATTCTATCCACCAGCCAAAAAGGAACTTCACCTTTCTCAGGGATTTGACTGAAAGCAATTTCTAATTCATACAACATTTCCTGGCGACCTTCATCCACACGCGGAGCCTGACTTGTCGGGCCAACAAAGGAAGAAGAAAAAAGATAGGACAACCCCGGATGATGTTGCCAATACGTGATGAGACTGCGAAGCAAATCGGGTCTTCTTAGTAATGGACTATCAGGAGGCCGAATACCACCGATGGTAATGTGATTACCTCCGCCTGTGCCCGTATGCTTGCCGTCGAGATTAAATTTCTCTGTACTCAATCGGCTGAGTCGCGCTTGTTCAAAAAGGATATCGTAGTTACTTACTAACTCTTTCCAACTCGTAGCAGGATGAATATTTACTTCCAATACTCCCGGATCTGGTGATAGCGAAAGTTTTGTGAGTCGATTATCATGTGGAGGTTCGTAGCCCTCAATCACCACCTTCAAATTTAATTTTGCAGCTGCCGCTTCGATAGAGGCAAGCAAATCAAGATAATGCTCTGCATAGGTGAGTGGCGGCATGAAGAAATAAATCTTTCCATCACGTACTTCGATGCACAAAGCTGTTTTGATCGTATACACCTCAAACGTTGGTACGATTTCTTCTTTCGGTTCTTTTTTTGTATTGGTTTTGGAATCACCATCTTCTTCCTCCTCTTCTACCGGATAAGGTTTTTGATAAAACTCTTTCGGTAATTCTTCCTGGGGAATGGGCTTGTCATACCGATTCGCCGCCTTGGTTTGAAAATCATCAAACGCATAAAGTGGTTCGAAAGGACTGCGCTCCACAACACGTTGTATTTTTGTTTCGCTCGTGTAAGCCAATGATTTCAACGGAAGCCGTAAGCCTATAGGTGAATCACCTGGAAGAAGTGTGAGTTGACCATTTCTGAATGGCCACTGACAAGAAATCCATCGATTGTTCCAATGGTTCCACTCCATGGGAATCACATATCCCACATCTTCGCCTAAACCCTTTGTCAACAACTCAGCTAATTTTTTTCGCTCCAGCGGATCGTTGAGATTTGCTTTGTAAGGATCAATATTCACTGGCACTTTATTTTCTTCCCATAAAAAATAAAAAGCGTCTTCCTTCGCGGGATGAATATGTGCTTCAGGAATATTTAAAAACTTGGTTAGTTCTTGCGTAATTCTTTTCGCATCGTCAATCGTAAAAGAAGAAGGAGTGTCATCCACATCGAGCAGTGCATCGTTCTTCCAAATCGGTTCACCATCTTTTCTCCAGTAGGCAGAATATTGCCAACGTGGAAGTGGTTCACCCGGATACCATTTTCCCTGACCTTTGTGAATATAACCTTTAGGTGCAAAAGAAGATTTTAATTTTCGAATCAACTCCGCTCCTAATTTTCTTTTCTGAGGTCCATCCGCTCCCGTGTTCCATTCTTTCGCTTCCATGTCATCGATAGAAACAAACGTAGGCTCTCCACCCATTGTCAATCGCACATCGCCTTTTGCAAGATCTTCATCTACCTTGTTGCCAAGTGCAATAATGGTGGCCCACTGCTCTTCTGTGTATGGTTTAGTTACACGAGGATCTTCATGTATGCGAACCACTTCATTTTTAAAATTGAAAGTAACATTGCAAACATCCGTGAGACCAGTTACCGGAGCAGCACTCACCGAATCAGGTGTGCAGCAAAGTGGAATGTGTCCTTCACCAGCAAATAATCCGGACGTAGGATCGAGACCAATCCAGCCTGCACCAGGAATAAAAACTTCAGCCCACGCATGTAGGTCAGTGAAATCCTTTTCTGTTCCTGATGGACCATCGAGTGCTTTTGCATCTGCTTTTAGTTGAATCAAGTAACCTGATGCAAATCGCGCAGCCAGACCAAGATGTCGAAGCACTTGAACCAGCAGCCAACCTGAATCGCGGCATGATCCGCTACGCAAGCGCAGCGTGTCTTCACAAGTTTGTACGCCGGGCTCCAGGCGAACAGTGTACCGCGTGTTCTTCCAAATTTGTTGATTGAGCTCAACAAGAAAGTTGATGATGCTTTTTTTCGAACAATCAATTGATTTCACCCATTGCTGCAGCAGCGGTCCGTTTTCTGTCATTTCAAAATAGGGAAGCAATTCTTTCTTGAGTTGATTGGTATAGGTGAATGGAAAATCATCAGCATATTTCTCCACAAAAAAATCAAAGGGATTGATCACGATCATATCAGCAATCACCTCCACTTCAAAATGAAGTTTCGTAGTCTTCTCGGGAAACACTACACGCGCCAGCATATTGCCAAATGGATCTTGTTGCCAATTGATAAAGTGATTTTGAGGAATAATCTTCAACGAGTACGATAATATCGGCGTGCGACAATGCGGTGCGGGACGTAATCTGAATGTGTGAGGCGAAAGATTTACCGCACGATCATACTCGTAAAACATCTGATGGCGGATAGCAACTTTGATGGACATTGGGTTTAGTGATAAACTTTGACCAATTAAGTTATCGCTTATTTATGAAAGTCTGTCAGAAATAATCTACAGATTGAAAAGAGGAAAAGGAAGCCTTAAAATTTTCGATTTAAATCGAATGTTGTCAAAAGCACTATAGCGCTACCCAATCATCTTCTACATTTTGTAAGAAAGAAAAATCAACTCGTGCCGGAATATCCAGGTAGCGGTAAGTTACTTTCGAAAGATAAAGACCTTGAGGATAGGCGGGTGTGATAAACTCGGGAAGTTCATTAGAAACAAAACTTTGTTCTAATTCCGCAAGAGAGAATTCTCCTCTTCCGATTTCCAGCAAAGTGCCAACCATGGTGCGTACCATACTTGATAAAAAACGGTTGGCCGAAATCTGAAACCTGATTTTATCACCTGAGGGGTTAATGAAAAGTTTTGAAGACGAGATGTTACAGATCGTATGTCTGTATTTAGCCGGACTTTTGCAGAAGGCTTTGAAATCTTTGTGCTGCCTAAAAATTTCTGCTGCCCTTTTCATTTTGTCAAAGTCCAGATTCTTTTCCATATAAAGAGAGCTTCCTTCGCTCAAGAATGGATCTTTGTAGGTGTGGATCAAATAATCGTACGTCCGCTGCATTGCATCGAAACGAGCATGTTGATTTTCTTTCACCGGAATAATTTCAAACACAGCAATATCCGGAGGCAAGAGTTTATTTAACCGAAACAGTAAATCAAAATCCCAATCTTCGTCTAACTCTAAATGAAAAAAGAATTGAGTAGCATGAACTTGCGCATCGGTTCGACCGCAGCCCATAATAGTTGCGGGGACTTTTAAAATTTTGGTAAGAGCGGTCTCAATCACTTCCTGAACGCTCGGTACGTTCGGTTGCCTCTGCCAACCACTGTAGCGATTGCCCTTGTATGCGATATGAAAAAAGTATTTGACCACCTAAATGATATGCAAAGATGATAAGAATTTGACCAGTGCACCTGACAAGCTCCAGCTGATCGTTGAAGCAACCAGTTACCCTATTTTTTCTTAGGCTTTGCTTTCGGCTCTGGCTTGGGCTTTTCCTTCTTCTCAGCTTTTGGTTTTGCTTCAGGTTTTGGCTTTGGCTCAGGTTTCGCCTTTGGAGCTGAAGCAGTTGAAGGACCTGATGTTACAACCTTATGCAAATGAGGTAATTGTTTGCTTGCCTCTCTTTCTGTCTCACGTACTTTATTCAGTATTTGTTTTTCACGGGCTGTGTCAATCTTTTCTTTCGTGAGTTCTTTATTGATGGATTGATCAACCAACAAAACAGTATTCGCTAGTTTTTGACGATTCGTTCCGATCCGGTGATACAGATCGTCAAATCGTTGGCGAACCGTTGTCTTCAATTGATCAAATTGATCTGCTGTGAGTGCTTTGTTGTTTTCCATTAGCAATATTCGGTTTCTGAAATCTAAAGATAAACATATATGTCAAATTTCAGATCGTTATCAAGAATGGATATAGAGAAAATTTGAAATCAATTATCCTTCTGATTCAACCATCCTTCTGCTTCGCTCATTGACTTAAAGTTCTTTTTCGGTAAATGAGTTTTCTTAGCCATAGCATTTAATTGAATCTCAGCAATATCGTCTTTCACGATTTCAGCAATTCGTGTAACTCCTGATTTTACAATGAGCTCCTGTGCTTCTTCATGCAAAGTC
>DASYTA010000121.1:0-13532 GCA_036002745.1 Cyclobacteriaceae bacterium
ATTGGAGATTCCGTCCCGATTAAAGAATTCGCGTGTGATGCGATACGTTCTGTCCGCTTTTGTATGATAGCGGTCATAGCTAAGTTCATCATTGATGAAAAGATAGATGAGTACAGCCGAAGCCATTGCTAATGCGAGGCCCATTAAATTAATAAATGACGTTAAGCGGTTACGCAAGATGGCGCGTACCGCTACTTTGAGGTAGTTTTTTATCATGGCAAAAAGAGGTTGTCTACGTAAACTCTGTATTCTATCAAAAGTTACAGCAATGACAACTTATTTGAAGGAGAGTTGCACGAAGTATCAATGAATGTAGCCAGCCAATGTAAAAAATATCCCGTTTCTTGTGGGATACTCTGACTCCGTTGAGGTGTAATTCATTCTTACACCTAATATGCCAGCGCTTAGAAGCAGATGATCTGAAACTTTTATCCTGCTATAAAACAAGTTTGCTCCACATGAAAAGTATTCTGAATTGTCATGGTCGATCCACTTGTTGTTATGCCACCCTAGCAAGGTTAAGTCCCAATGATTTTTTGTGTACAATATTCGCACCCGATTTGCCATGTCGCGCTCAATAGGATCTACCATTAAATTTCCGAAGATCATTGTTTGATCAACGGTGAGTGTATTTGAGATGCGATAGCTTGTGATAATGATAGATGCGAGATCAGAACCTTTATCAGCAAATGAATAAGACTGCTCTAGGATTGCTCCAACTTGTGGAGTAATGGTTAGTCGCTTACCGATATTTATATTTTTGCGAAACATGGCCAACATGAAATTGTTGGTAGTGGTGTGATCGTATACATCAAAAGCTTTGAACACCACAAAGCCCCACTGCTTGCGATCGTAAGTATAAAAGAAATCAAGCGCTGGGTTTGGACTGATAATCCTGCCTGTAAAAGAGAAATAACCCTTCGTGAGAAAACGGGTTGTTAATGTGCTCTTGGAGTGACGTTCTTTTTTCTCAGTGCGCACACTGTCTTCAAAATCAATTTTAGCTGAAGCGGTTAATCCTATCAATAAAAGCGTAATAAGTAAAGTCGTTTTCATTTCAAATTGTATCACAGGCACAAAGCATTTCATTTCTGTTGTTGTATTCAACCTGCTTCTTGCTTAATGATATTTGTCTTGACGTTTCGGAACAAAATTCTCAAACGAGCGTTATAAAAAACAGTTTCATTTTTATTATATTTGACCAGATCAGTTTGTTTTGTTTCAACCATATCAGATGAAAAATTTTTCAACACAAGATCATAAATACACCACTGTAGCCGATCGCATTGGCAGGCTCATTGAAAACGGTGCACTCAAAGTGGGAGATAAGCTTCTCTCTGTTCGCGCGTTAAGCAAAGAACAAGACATTAGCTTGAGTACAGCGTTTCAGGCGTACTATCATTTGGAGGCGAAAGGATTAATCGAAGCACGACCACAATCAGGTTACTATGTAAAATTTTCTCCACGTCACGGACTCTCATTGCCTAAGAGCAGCGAACCTCGTGATGAAGTAATGCCGGTGACATTGGATGACATGATCTCCAGCGTGTATCATGATTTGCGATCTGATAAGCTAATTCAATTTTCTTTGGGCGCGCCCGATCATTCACTGTTGCCCGCGGCTAAGCTGAATAAATCTGTGATGCACGCAATAAGAAGTGAAAAAGATAGCTGTCTGAATTATGAACACATTCAGGGTAATGTCAACTTAAGAAAACAAATTGCGCGACTTTCATTTAATTGGGGAGGTGCACTGAGCGAAGATGATATTGTCGTGACGGCGGGTTGCATCGAGGCGCTAACGCTTTGTCTTAAAGCAGTGACGAAACCGGGAGATGCCGTGGCGATCGAGAGCCCAACCTACTTCGCTATTTTTCAGGCGATGGAAAGTCTAGGTTTGAAAGTGGTAGAACTTCCGGCCAATACTGATACAGGAATTGATGTTGATTATTTAGAAAAGGTGATACCCAGATTTGATATTAAAGCTTGCTTGTTCGTAGCGAACTTTAATAATCCAACGGGGTCATGCATGCCGGATGAAAACAAAAAGAAGTTGGTAGAGATGCTGGCGAGGTATGAAATCCCTTTGATTGAAGATGATATTTACGGAGAACTTTTCTTTGGAAAGAAACGCCCAAAGACTTGCAAGGCCTTTGACAAAAAAGGATTAGTACTGCAATGCGGTTCATTTTCAAAATCGCTCGCCCCCGGCTATAGAATCGGGTGGACAGTGCCTGGCAAATTCAAGGAACGCGTTATCCGACTAAAGCGAATGAACAACGTTGCCACCAACACGTTGGCTCAAGTTGCAATCGCTCACTTTTTGCAAAATGGAAGATACGAATTGCACTTACGTCATTTGCGCAAAGCGCTGCATACGCAGTGCTTGCGTTACATCCAGGCAGTGACTGAATATTTTCCTGAAGACACGCGCATCACGCGGCCGCAGGGAGGATTCACTTTATGGATCGAAATGAATCCCAAAATCGATGCTTACAAATTACACAAGCGTGCGATAAAACATAATATTGGCATTGCTCCCGGGCAGATTTTTTCAACCCAAGGCCAATTCAAAAATTATTTTCGGTTAAGTTATGGGTTGCCGTGGAGCGATAAGGTGGAGGAAGGAATTAAAACACTGGGCGAGTTGATTAGGAAGGGCGTTTAAGGCCAAATAAAAAAACTTTTCGTTAGGCTTTGTGGTTGTTATATTTGAACACTTAAATCAAACACAAACATTATGGCCTTTACGCTTCCTGCGCTTCCTTATGCATTTAATGCACTGGAGCCACACATTGACGCTCGCACGATGGAGATCCATCATGGCAAGCACCACAACGCTTATGTAACCAATCTCAAT
The DNA here is from genome assembly GCA_036002745.1 of Cyclobacteriaceae bacterium. Lineage (GTDB taxonomy): Bacteria > Bacteroidota > Bacteroidia > Cytophagales > Cyclobacteriaceae > ELB16-189. The sequence goes on from DASYTA010000121.1 coordinate 2,861, forward strand.
AATGCCATTGCAGGCAAACCTGAAGAAAGTCTGAGCATCGAAGAAATTTGCAAGAATATTTCAAAGTATCCGGCTCCGGTTCGTAACAATGGTGGCGGACACTACAATCACAGTTTATTCTGGACAATCCTAGGACCGAATGCTGGTGGTGCTCCATCAGGTGCGGTGGCTGATGCTATCAATGCTGCTTTCGGAAATTTCGATGAGTTCAAGACTAAATTTGGAGCGGCTGCAACAGGTCGCTTCGGTTCAGGATGGGCATGGTTAATTAAAGATGCATCAGGTAAATTAGCAATCACCTCTACTCCAAATCAAGATAATCCATTGATGGATGTTGCCGAAACAAAAGGTTCACCTATTCTTGGACTTGATGTGTGGGAACATGCTTACTATTTGAATTACCAAAACCGGAGACCAGATTATGTTACAGCATTCTGGAATGTGGTGAACTGGAACGAAGTAGCTAAGCGCTTCGCGAAGTAATTTTTCAAATCTTTTAATTATTAAAGAGGCCGTCTGAAAGGATGGCCTTTTTATTTATGTAGCATTGAGCTTAAACAGTCAGTGCGTTTATAATACTTGTCACTGTCCAACCTGAGGTTTGATTGTTTTAATATAAAAGTACAAAGCGATAAGTGGCTGAACGATGAATACACCCAATAGCCCGATTCCATAAAAGGAGGTTGCACCTATTAAACAAATTCTCTCTCCATCTTGGTGATTCATTTGATCAGACAGTATATTTATTGTAGTCATAGTACAAGCGTAAGTCAGAATCAGCTCCAGCAGAATAGCTGAAATATGAATTCCATAGAACGGAAAGCTTAATTGGCCCTTTAGCTTTTTATTTCCGAAGTAAACCTGTCCGGCAATTGGTAGAATTGACAATACGAGAAAAGCGAACAATATCAATAAAAATAATATTTTCATCTTTTTAAATCTTTGCCTTCCGGCTTTTTATTGAGCTTCTTTGTTCGACTGGATTGCTGCCAACATTAGTAACCCCGGAAATTCAGCTGCAGTCATAACTCAAATATAAGATATAGGCTCAACTTCAATGAGTAAAGAGGCAACCCCATTTTGTAACTTACGTTAAACGTAGTAAAGAAAATCTGAAGCACATTCGAAAACTCTTTACTGCTAATCAATCTTCTGGCGTATCGAATGTTTAGTTAGCAAAGGCTAGCATAATAGTTATCTAATCCTATCCACTATGAAAAAGTCTTCTCTTGTTGTACTTACGATTGTGGCTGCGCTTTCCTTTAGCAGTTGCGCAGTACAAAATGTTCCGCAAAATCTTGGCCCTCCCGACCCTGTTTACGCAGATGTTGAGGGTGATACTACCCGACGGCAAGTTGATACAACCCGACAACAGATTGCTGCTTCAGCGCCAGTAATGCAATACGATTACTATTACCGCTCTTATTTCTGGGATGACATGTATCGATTATTTTTTCCAAACCGATACTATAATACCATTTCGAAGCCTGGTTATGTTCCCAAACACAAAAGACCTATTCGATCTACCGATATAGCTGTTCATCACAGTCGAAGTATGCCATCGTCACATCGACGAGGTGGCTTCGGCCGAACCGACTCTCTTCATGGAGTTGTGAGTTAACGATTCGTATGCAACGACATCAAATTTCGGCGCGCGAAGATTGGCGCGCAAAAGTTGAGCAACTAGGTTTTTCGTATCATACGCTGGATGGCATTACTTATTGGGATGAAAGTGTTTGCTATGAATTTAGTCGAACAGAGGCAGATAAAATTGAGCAAAGCACCAACGAACTTTATCAGCTCTGTTTGCAAGCTGTGAATCATGTAATTCTGAATCAACAGCATGACCGATTTCTTATCCCAGAAGAATTTATTTCAAAGGTTGAACTGAGTTGGAGAAACAAGGAGCCATCCGTTTATGGTCGATTTGATTTGGCTTGGGATGGATCGAAACACACTTCACCAAAAATGTTGGAGTTCAATGCTGACACACCGACTTCGTTATTTGAAGGAGCGGCAGTCCAATGGTTTTGGTTAAATGACTTTAACAATCAACTGGATCAATTCAATTCTATTCACGAAAAATTAATTGGCCGATGGAGAGATATCAAATCTTTGGTTGGAAATAAGCCTTTATACTTTTCGTGTCTTCATCAATTTCCTGAAGACTTAGTGAATGTGAATTATCTCCGCGACACTGCTTCGCAAGCTGGGATTGAAACAAAGTTTATAAGTGTGCATGATATTGGTCGAAGAAAAAACTCTTTCGTTGACCTTGATGAGAATCCCATTGAATACATTTTTAAACTCTATCCTTGGGAGTGGATGGTGAATGAAGAGTTTAGTTCGTTGCTAAATCATTCTGCTACACAGTGGATCGAACCGATGTGGAAAATGATTTTGAGCAACAAAGCGATCTTGCCTGTATTGTGGGAGTTATTTCCTAATCACCCAAACTTACTGGAATGTTATTTTGATGATCCTGGCCCCATGAAAAACTATGCGCAGAAGCCATTGCTCTCGCGTGAAGGTGCTAATATCACGTTAGTTGAAAATGAAGAAATTATTTCTGAGACAAGTGGTGAGTATGGCGAAGACGGTTTTGTTTATCAACAATTGTATAAACTTCCCGACTTTAATAGATTTCACCCTGTGATCGGTTCATGGGTTATTGGTGATCAAGCAGCCGGAATTGGCATTCGTGAAACGAACTCGTTGGTTACAGACAATTTCAGTCGCTTCATCCCTCATCTGATCAGATGAGTTTCTGTTTAAGAAATCATTTCAAAATAAAACTCAACCCGAACCGCAATCCGAATTGACCTTTGAAATAGAAATCACCCATGCTTTCAAAGAGTACATTTTTGTTAATAGGTTTCGCATACCCTAACCCTATGGTCGCATCATTTGCTCCGATCAACCCGCGAAAGCGAAGGAAGACATGGTCATTGGCATACCAACGCATGCCCATCATGAAAGAATTTTTTTGATTGGTTGTCCATATTTCCGCACCGGCACCAACAGCGAAATGTCGTACCACAAAATAATTAGCTTCAAACCCAAATTGAGCTTTATTAAATGCAGATTTGATGTCAGTTTTAATCAAGTCCATTGCACCACCCACCATCACATCATGCGTACTTTGAGCGCGACTAATTATTGCCAATGAAAAGACTAAAAGAGTAAGAAAATATTTTTTTATCATAAGAATTTATTGATGCAAACTACTATTGTTACTTCAGATGATACTGATCATCACAGAAAATAAATCAACGACTTTTATTTTTACTAATCACACTAATTTTTCCGTTGCCAACTGCTATAATTAGAGAACCTTCTCTCGCTTTGCGCACAACATGAAATCCTTTTTCATCAGAAAGTGGATTCCAGTTCATGCCGCCATCGTTGGACCAATCTGCTCCTTGTGGCCCGATGGCAATTAAATTCTCATCACCTAAAAACTCTACACACTCTCGCAATCCTCGAGTGGGTTTGATAGGCAACGTCCATGTTTTGCCTCTATCCATGGTGATGTAAACATGTTTTCCTGTTTGTGCATCATTTTTATAATCACCACCAACAACTACACCCGTTTTGCTTTTCCAGAACAGTGTGGAAAATGCACCTGCACTTTCTATTCCTTGCATAACAGGAAGATCTAATGCATTCCATGTTTCTCCTTCATCATTCGATGCCCATAGCCTTGAAACTATTCCACCGGTTGTGATAATGAGTTTCTTTCCTGCTAAGCATCGAATTCCCGTTCCGCTTGCAGCGAAGGACGCTTCTCCTTCTTTTAAAATTGGTCGTTGGTTGTCAGGTAATTCTCTCCAGGTTAAGCCTGCGTCTTGCGTTGAAATCAAGAGCAGCTTTCCGCTAATCGGATCCCCATAAGCCATTCCTTTTTTATCGTTCCAAAAATCTAGACCATCTATAAAAGCATCCTTGTTGTCATTTTGATAAACTGACTGCCAGTTTTTTCCACCATCTGTTGTGCGAAAAATATGAGCGGGTGATCCTGCATTAGCAATAATCGCTGTTAAGGAATCCATCGCGTATACTGATCTGAAATCAAGTTCTTCAAAACCTTTCACTTGTTTCATCGACCATGTTTTGCCTCCATCGCGACTGCGGCCAATCGAACCTTTACTTCCACCAACCCATGCCACTTTATCATCCACAACAGAAAGTGCACGAAAAGAAGATTTGAGATCAATAGCAACGTTTTGCCATTTGTAATCCTGACAAAATGATTTCCAGGATGAGGCAATGATTAAAAAAAGTAAGAATAACTTTTTCATGATTATTTTTTCTCTTCTAATAATTTTTGAAGTGCTAAGTATTCATCGCGCAACCGGGCTGCTTCCATGAACTCTAATTCTTTAGCTGCTTTCTCCATTGCTTTTCGTGTGCGGTCAATCATTTTTGTTAGCTCATCTTTGCCGAGGTACGCTACAACGGGATCGGCCGCGAGTGTTTTTTCTTCGTCTTCAATATAATAACGCTTGATCGATTTTTTTGAATCGGCTACTTTTGTTTGCCCTAAAATTGATTCTTTAGATTTAAGAACAGTCTTTGGAGTTATACCATTGGCGATGTTATAATCCATTTGAGTTTTTCTTCGTCGATTAGTTTCATCTATGGCTAGCTGCATAGATTCAGTTATCTTATCCGCATACATAATAACGCGACCGTTTTCATTACGTGCTGCACGCCCAATGGTTTGAACCAACGATCGTTGATTACGGAGGAAACCTTCTTTATCCGCATCCATGATTGCTACCAACGAAACTTCAGGTAAATCCAATCCTTCGCGCAAAAGATTTACACCAACAAGTACATCAAAAACTCCAAGTCGTAGTTCACGCAAAATTTCAACACGATCAAGTGTTTGCACTTCGCTATGAATGTATCTGCACTTCACGGCTGCGCGCTCTAAAAATTTAGTGAGCTCTTCAGCCATGCGTTTAGTGAGGGTGGTGACAAGCACTCGCTCTCTTTTCTTCACACGCTCATCAATTTCTTCCAATAAATCATCAATTTGATTTTTACTTGGCCTAACATCAATTTCAGGATCGAGCAATCCTGTTGGGCGAATCAATTGCTCTACGACAACACCATCCGACTTTTTTAACTCATATTCCGATGGCGTGGCACTAACATAAATTGTTTGGCCAAGAAGTGATTCAAACTCATTAAATGTGAGAGGACGATTGTCCAATGCCGCTGGCAATCTAAAACCGTAATCGACTAAATTTACTTTTCGTGATCGGTCGCCGCCCCACATGGCACGAACTTGCGGAACAGTCACGTGACTTTCGTCAATCACCATCAAGAAATCATCAGGAAAATAATCGATAAGACAGAATGGTCGCGCGCCTGCAATTCTTCGATCAAAATAACGGGAGTAATTTTCTATGCCGCTGCAATACCCTAGCTCACGCATCATTTCGAGGTCAAACTCGGTGCGTTCCTTCAAGCGCTTCGCTTCGAGATGCTTTTTCTCTTGCTCAAACATTTGCACTTGCAACACCATGTCGTCTTGAATTTCATGGATGGCTTGGTTCAATGCTTCTTTACCCGTTACAAATAGGTTGGCTGGAAAAATGGTAATTCTTTTTTCGTCGGATATTTTTTTTCCAGTTACTGGATCAATGGCTTGAATCGTTTCGATCTCATCGCCAAAGAAGTAAATACGCACTGCATAATCTGCATAAGCAAGATAGATATCAACGGTGTCTCCTTTCACTCGAAAGGAAGCTCGCTTAAAGTCTACCTCAGTGCGATGATATAAGATGTCAACTAAGGCAAAGAGTAATTTGTTGCGAGGGATGATTTCTCCTACGGCTAATTCAATTCGATTTTTACCAAACTCCTCAGGGTTTCCAATACCGTAAATACAACTTACCGATGCGACGACCAATACATCTCTTCTACCGGTGAGTAATGATGAGGTAGCACTTAGCCGTAGCTTTTCAATCTCGTCATTGATCGATAGATCTTTTTCAATGTATAAATTTGAAGATGGAATGAATGCTTCCGGCTGATAATAATCGTAGTAGGAAATAAAATACTCAACTGCATTTTCTGGAAAGAACTGCTTGAATTCACCATACAACTGAGCTGCCAGCGTTTTATTGTGGCTTAGGATCAACGTTGGCCGATTCAAATTGGCAACCACATTAGCGATTGTAAATGTTTTACCCGAACCGGTTACACCTAGAAGCGTTTGATCATGATCTCCTGCTTCGATGCCTTTAACAAGTTGACCGATGGCTTTAGGTTGATCGCCAGTAGGGATGTATTCACTCGTGAGTTTAAAATCCATCCGGGAAAGTTAATAGTTAATCATTAAAAAAATTAATAGTCGCGATGAAGCGACTATTATGAATAACTTTTAACTGTTAACGGAGTCTAATTGTTCCAAATTGCCCAAGCTTTTTCTGCTTGGATCTGAAGCATTTCCAAACCGTTCTTAACGGTGGCACCACGCATTTCTGCTTTTTGAATAAAGAGTGTGCGGGCGGGATTATAGATAAGATCGTAAACGTAATGCTGATTGGTGATCAATTCGTAATCAATAGGAGGGCACGCGTTTGTATTTGGTGACATGCCCAGGGGAGTCGTATTAATGATAAGTTGTGCTTCCGTAATGGGAGCTCCATTTTTTTCAAGACTTTCGTAAGTGTGCTGGCCTTTGGCGTTCTCTCTTGAAACGATGGTAAACGGAATATTTAATTTTTTTAGCGCTTGTTGTACGGCTTTAGAAGATCCGCCTGTACCAAGTACAAGTGCTTTTGCATCTTTAATTTTTGGAAACCATTTCTCTAAGGTTTCATAAAAAGCATCGCTATCTGTGTTAAAGCCTTTTAGCTTTCCGTTTTGAATTTTGATGACGTTAACGGCTCCAATGTTTTTAGCGGTGGGGTCAATGTCACTTAAAAATTTTAATACTTGCTCTTTGTAAGGAATGGTTACATTCAATCCGTACAGTTCTGGATTTTCTTCCAGTAATTTTTTTAATTCATCAACGGACCCAAGTGGATATAAATCATAGTGGTAATCTCGAAGTCCTTCGCGGAAAAACTTTTCATCGAAATATGATTTTGAAAACGAATGACTAACAGAAGAACCGATTAAGCCGAATTTTTTTTCCATGGTTACTTTTTAAGTGAAGAATAGTAAGCAACTCTAAAACTTTAATCATCCAAAGATTGAATAACCAATTTCAGATAAAGGGTGCAAAGCTAACGCCTGTTAAATGATTTGCTAGGGGCGAGTAATATTTTAAATTATAAAATACTCAAGCCATTCACAAACAGTTAGTTACAAATTGAGATTGCCTCAAATCAATCAATCCGCATGAAAGGGTGGTGCCGATTTGTCTTTTTTCCTTTCAAGCCCAAGAAAATGCAAAAAAGTATCGCCTCGCAAACCAAGACGAATCGTCTCTAAAGGAATCACTTCATTAGGTGCAATATTTCCCAAGTTAACATTAGCACCAAGTAATTGAATGAACCAAACTTGCTGCGCTTTTTGTGGAGCTTCCCAAATAATTTTTTCGAAAGGAATTTTAGTTAAAATCTCTTGTACTAAACCTGAACGAACTTCACCAGAAGACCTGAACAGGCCTACGTTACCACCTTCACGTGCTTCACCAATTACTTTCCAGGCGCCAGCGTCTAATTCTTTTTGCATCAACTCAATCCACATATAAGGTGGAATGATTTTGTCCGCATCTTTAGAACCAACTTCACTCAACACAGTTACTTGCTGAGAAAGTTTGGATATATAGTCCAGTTTTTTGTCGTGATCGAGATCAATAGATCCGTCAGAAACTTCAGCGAAAGATAAATTGAATTTGTCGAGCACTTTGCGATAGTCATCAAACTGATCACGAATGATAAAAGCTTCGAATAATGTGCCACCAAAATAGCAGGGAACTCCCGCCTCGGTGTACACTTTTATTTTTTCTTTAAGATTAGGTGTAACATAAGAAGTGGCCCAACCTAATTTTACAATGTCAACATGGTCTGCTGCGATACTCATGAAGTCTTCTGCTTCACGTACGCTCAAACCTTTGTCCATTGCCATAGTAAAACCTGTTTGCCGAGGCTTGGTGGTGCGCTCCGGTAAATTTTTTAAGTGATAATTCATTTCTTAATTTTTAATTCATGAGGTCAGCTGGAGATGCTGAAGGGTTAGGGGTTTTCTTTTCTGTATTGATCAATAATTTTATATAAGGCCTTTTGTGTTTCCGCTTTCGGAAAGAAATCAAACAACACGGTATGACCTTCGAAATTTAGTATTAATGCATTTTCAAGATAAGAAAATGCTTCTTTGAATTTTCCAGATTCGATAAGATAGGCTGCCATGCGATAGAGAAAATCCGCTTCATTGGGAATTTCTTCCATCCCTTGCAATAATACTTCTATGGCCTTGCTATGCTCACCTTGTTCAAAATAGATGAACGACCAATTCAACCATATTTCTTTGTCGTCAGGATCGAGATGGCTGGCTTCTTCATAGGCGCTGATACTGGAAATGGTATTGCCAATTTTATATTCAGCATGTGCGGCAGCTTTCCAATAATCCGCGTTGTCGTTGTTTAGCTTGATTGCTTTATTAAAAAAATGAAGGGCCTGATACCACTTCTCCTGCTTTTCTAAACAATTGCCTGCGCCAAAAATTGCTTCATCGTAAAGAGGATCTAGTTTGGTCGATTTCTGAAAGTATTTTAATCCCAAATCATAATGTCCTAAACTTTCGTAAGCGGCACCGATGCAACAATAAACTTCTGGGCTTGGTCCCTCAATCTCGATCGTTTTTTTAAACTCTTCCAAGGCCTCATTATATTTTTCCAGGTTCATTAATGAATTGCCCATGTTGAATCTGGCAGAGGCAAAATTTTCATCAATGGCAAGAGCAAATCCATACGCTTCTACAGCTTCATCGAAACGCTCTAATTTGTTGCAGACGATTCCTAAATTATACCAAGCCGCGGTGGAGTAAGGATCTTCGTCAATAAATTTTTTATAGTAAGCCAAGCTGTTTTCCAGTTGACCAATAATATCCAGACAAAACGCTAACTCGTACAAAGAGCCTTCGTGTGAAATATTTATTTCAATTGATTTTTTATAAGACGTAATGGCTTTTTCGTAGTCTTCCATGCTTTGATACGAAAGCCCGATATTGTAATAAAGTTCATCTTGACTTTCTTCAGCAAACTCCAGCGCTTCTTCATAGGTTGCGATAGCATCCTGATGGCTGCCTTTTAGGGAATGCACCGATCCAATAGTCAAATAGACTTCAACGTCATTCGGATGAAGATTTTTTGCAGTTTCCAATAACACAAGTGCTTCATCATATTGTTTCAGATGTGAAAGTACTTGGGCTTTTACCGAAAGTAAATCGGTAGAGAATGGAAATTGATCGATGGCTGCGTTCACCGCTACCAAAGCTTTTTTAAACTTCGATCGAGCCATGTAATGATCAATGATGATCTCATAGCTATCGATGTCGTAAAAATCGGATGTGTTTTTGCGGAGGCTTTCTTCGTATCGCTTGATCAACTCCTCTTCTTCTTCTCGCTTTCTGAATTCGTGGGCCATCGGACAAAAGGTTTGCCTAATTTAGGCAAAAAATTACTGTACCAAAAATTACTGCAACTATTGACGCAAAAATCGGTGAATAAAAAGTTATCAACAACTTGCTATTTCTGTTTGTTTGTAGTAAAAGCCTCCCGATAGTATTGGCAGCACCAATCCAGTGTCTCATCCAAAGGCCTGTAGGCCATGTTCAAACGGTTGATGGACTTATGATTTTGATAAATAAATTTTTCTCTAGACGTTTTTACAGATTGCCTGCTGATGAGAGCCTCGGTTCCAGCGAATTTGCATCTCATTTCTTCAAGCCAAGCTGCAGCTAGTAATAATTTGGGGTTTATTTTTATCGAGGGTTCTTTTTTGTCTAGTCGTATTGCGATTTTGGATATTAATTCTTTCACGTTGATAGTGCCTGCATTGGCTATAAATTTTTCGCCAGCGCTCTTGTTTTCATAAATTTTGAAAATGACATCTGCCACATCGCGAGCATCAACATAATTGATATGACCATCCGTATAAAAAAGCCGCTCGTCATTTACATATTTAAATATTTGTGCACTGCTTTTATTTGGATTGGCCGCAGCAAGAATCACCGAAGGATTAACTATGGAAACAGAAAGCCCTTCTTCCTGACCTCGGTATATTTCCAATTCAGCGAGATATTTTGACTTGGCATAATCTGAATTTAAATCGCTGTCGATCCATTTATTCTCCTCGTTAATTTCAGTTATTCCTTTTTTTCTACCGAGAGCAGCCACTGAGCTGATAAAAATTAATCGAGGAATTCCTAAGGCTAGGCAGGCATTAACTACATTTTGAGTGCCAATAACATTGGTTTGAAAGATTCGCTCCTTCGCACGAGGATCGAACGATACAACAGCGGCTGTATGAATAACAGTGTCAATATTTTTTAACGCCTCTGCTAACGACAAGCTATTGTTAACATCAGTCTCACGCCATTCTACTTCTCTTGAGAGATTCATGGACGGAAGTGTATTGCTATTGGTTCTTCTTAAACCTACAACTGGTATTTTTTCAGAAATGAGTTTTCTTAGAATTGAATTTCC
>DASYTA010000122.1:0-7351 GCA_036002745.1 Cyclobacteriaceae bacterium
GTAAGAATAAATATTATCTTTTAAACCGGGAAAGATCTTGTCGGCGCAATCAATCAGTTTTTCTGATTTCTCTTTTTTAAATTGTTCGTATTGCTCGCCTCTGCTCTTTTCATCAAGGGCTGTATTAAAAGTATCTTTCCAAGCCAGCGTCTCTTCATAGCGCATGTAAGTCATGAGCGTAATGCCATCGGCAAATCCATTTTGTTTTGAAGAGGCGGAAAAAAATAAAGCAAAACCACTAGGCCACTCTTCGGGTTTGTAATCAATAAGTCCCCACACATCTTCTTTTTCAAAATAATAAATATTGTGGTTGAGGTATTTAAAGCTATTTTTCTTCATCACGATATTAATAGAAAAAACCGAGATTGAATTCTGCAGCCCTTTAATGCGCGTTCTATAAATTTTCTTTATTAAATCACTCTCCACCAGCTCTAACGTATTAGCAGGATGCGCATTCGAAATAAAAACCTTACCGAAATACCGTTGCCCATTGGTGCATTCAGCAAATTCAATTTTTCCATCTCTTTCGTTTAAGCGCACTACCTGCTGCCCTGTCTTTACTTCACCCTTATAGTTTCTAATTTGTTTAGTGAGCAAACGTGCGATCTGCGAGCCTCCGTCTACAAACCGATAAGACCCTTCAATGTAGCTGTTGATAATAAGAGCATGAACGTACAAAGGGGTTTTGTGACTTTCTCCTGCATAGAGTAAGTTCGATCCAGCCAGTATATTCTGGAGTTTTTCATTCGAAGTTATCGATTCTAAAAATGTATGTGTATCAATTCCAAGCACGTCATTTTTTTCAAAAGCATCGCCACTTCTTAAATTATAAAGTGGAAATTTCTGACAAATCTTTTTAATCTCATCGCAGTAAGCACGAATGTTTTCTTCCTCTTCTGGAAAATCGGCAGCTATATTTTTTATAAAGCGTTCATATCCTTGGGCATGTCTGTAAATTTTGGAGCTTCCTCCAAATACAATTCCGTCAACGATATCCTCATCCATTTTATGGATTTTCAATTTCTCCATGATTCCGAGATATTTGAAAATCTGGAAAAGGTTTTGCCCTTCACCAAGGCCACCAACATAGTGCACACCCGAATCAAAAATAACTTTATCGCGCGCAAATGTTTGGAGATTTCCACCAATTTGTTTGTTGCGCTCGAGCACACACACTTTATATCCTTCTTTTGCAAACAATACGCCACACGCCAGCCCACCAAGACCACTACCAACCACTACTAAATCATATTGATGATCCATTTTCAGTCTGACTATGAATTGCTTCAGCTCTTCTTTCGAATTGCAAAAATAACATTGGATGTGAACTTTTGTTGAGTAACGGTTTCTATTTCCATTCCGCAGGCTTCCGCCAATTGTTTAATAGTTCGTCCAGACATGAATTGGAGCGGCTGCTTGTTTTTGTTAAACCCTAAAAGTTTCGTTGAAAAAAATTCAGTCATCTTAGTTGCCTTGTGCTTTTCTTTTAAATCGCTATCCCCATCTCGCAAAATCAAAATGCCTCCTGGGTTTATTCCTTCAAAGCATTTTTTAAGCAGCTCTATTTGCTGATCCTCCGTAAGGTAATGCAACACGTCACTAATGATGATGACATCGTGTTTTACAAATTGATATTCCGTCACGTCACCACAAAAAAAGGAAAGCTTTTCTCCACGCAAGTAACCATTGCTAGCAATGGCAATTTTTTCCTCATCGTAATCAACTCCTGTCACTTCTCTATTTGGAGATAAAAAATGCAGCACGTAACAAAGAAAACCATAACCGCAACCTAGGTCCAAAACTGAAGCTTCCTTTGGAATCAGAGTATGAAATGGTTGGTAATAATTTTCCAGTCTAAGCTTAATTCTCAAGTACCATTCGAGGACAGGCCCTTTATATAAAAAATTACATATCACTTTATGTCTGAAATGTTTGGGGGTCTCAACTTCTTCTGCAAAACGTTGATACTCTTCTCTGAAATAGCGGCCAATAATTTTTGCCCTTTCTGAATAAGAACTTCCATAGCTGGCATCATCAAATCTAATTGGGGACAAGAACTTCATTGTTAACTCTGCATAACCAATATAGATGTCGCCTTTAATGATTGATTCACCGGTTCCATGAATGAGCAAGGGCAAAATATCAATTTCCAGTTTTTCGGATATATAAAATGCACCCTTGTGAAACCGTTTTATATTTCCATCTGCAAATCTGGTTCCTTCAGGAAAGACCATAATGGAGTATCCTTCCTTAACTCGATCACGAAGGTGGTCTACACTTTCTTCAACGCCGGCAGTTACTGGATAGTAATCAGCCATCTTCACCACCCAACCAAAAATTGGTGAGTTCCACACCCAGTTGTTGGTAAGTAAAAGAACCTTGGGGTGCAGCATTGCAGTAAGTAAAATATCAATAAACGACTGATGATTGCTAATGATGACCATCGGCTTACGGTATTGACCTTTACGATTGATAATCCGTTTGCTGATAGGTACTCCGGTAAAAATCATCACAACCATAAAAAACTGTATGATCGCATGGTATGCATATCGAATCTTACTATTAGAGATAGGAATAACCTTGAACAGGATAAAACCAATGACAGTAAGAAGAAGAGCACCAAAAATAAAAATTGAATAAATCAGTCCACTTAATAAAAGGAGAACTAAGGTTATGGGTTGCAATTTTCGTGTTGCCCTACCGCTAATCATTTTATGAAAGAGATAAGGCTCAATAATTTGTGACATCAGGAACACAGCGACGATTCCAATGATAGAGATGGCAGCAATGGATTTAAGTGCGGGGTGCTGGGCAAAAATGAGCACTCCCAACCCGCTGATGGTGGTAACAGCTGATAGAAATATTGAATCCTGGATTGAAGAAAGTGATTGCTTACCGGTTTTATATTCCTTTTGCAATCCATCCATAACGAAAATACTGTAATCATCGCCCAAACCGAAAATGAACGTAGAGATTACAACATTGACAATATTAAATTCAATCCCAAGCAATGCCATTGCACCTAATATCCATATCCAGGTAATCAGCATTGGAATAAAAGTGATCATGGTCAATTCGATGCGACCGTAAGAAATCAGCAGCACCAGAAATACCAGAATAGAAGTGAATGTAACAATGAATGTAAAATCCGCATGGACGTAAGACACAAACAGGTTGGTGAGCATCCTCTTATCAAATGGCTCTACATGTTTCTCTTTTTCAAATGATTTGTAAAACGAACTAATTTGATGATGGTCAACTGAGGCAAGCGTCACGACCGTGGTGAGTCCATTTTTTTCGGTAATGTAATCGTCAAAGAAATTTCTTTTTATCAAACCGAAAGCTTCATCCGAAAGGAGATCGTATCGTCGATTGAGAAGCGAATCAAAATTATTACAAGCTGTTAAAGTAAATTTCAATTTTACTGACTCCGATCTAAGTACATCAATGACTGATTCCTTTTTTTTATCGGTCCAATATGCATTCCATCGATCAATCCTTTTCTGTTGCAGAGAATCAGAAATTAAAAAAGAAGAAACGGTAGAATATTTCTTTACAATTGCCAGTTGTTTCATTCTCTCCATGTTATCCATCATCGATTCGTTGTTCTTCAATGCGGTTTGAAGGCTGACTCCATCTGCGACAACATAAACTGATTGGGTGGAAAATTTGGAGATTTTGTTAAGCTTTGATTCTGTTTGCTTCAGTTCGGGCGACATGAAATTTAATTTGGTCATATCGCTGTTAAATCTCACGTCGGTGGCATAGTACCACATTAACGGGGTGAGAATAAAAATAAAAGGAATAAAATATTTAACGTACTTAGGTTGAAGAAAAAAAAGTTTAACCTTCCACCCTTGTTGTGCATCATGATCTCCAAAAAATTTATCAGTAATTAATTGTGGTAAAAACAAGAGAGTGCATAATCCTGCTCCAATTAAACTAAGGCCCGCAAACAAACCAATATCTCTAAGCATAGAAGCATTGGCAAATTGTAATGATAGAAAGGCAAGTACCGTGGTAATACTACCCAGCGTCATCGGATGAACAAGATCTTTTACTGTTTGTCGAACATCGGCTATTTCCTTTAGATGAGACAAAAAGTGCAACGAATAATTTATTGCTATACCGACTACAATCGACCCTGCCGCAATAGCTAATACGGAAATAGAACCTTGAATGAGGTTGATAACCGCGAGCGAAAACAACCCGCCAAACAAAACCGGAATCAAAATAAAAAATGGTGCTCTTTTTTTTCTAAGAAAACCAAAGAGGAAAACAAACATCAATGCCATCATCAAAGTCACCGTTAACACGGTATCATTGCGCAGTTGATTGGCATTGCCCGCTGCAATGGCGGCTGCGCCGAAATAGGAGGCTGAGATTCCCTGCTCTTGTTTTTGAGTTCGTTCGATGAGGTTATCCAGCTTTTCAAGAAACTTAGAATTATTACCCGTGTCGTTGGGTGGAAAAACCGGTGAGATAAAAAAAAGCAAGTACCGATGGTCCTTGGTGAAATAGTAATTGTTGTAGAGTTCAAAGTCTTCGCTGTATTGCAAGCCCTGCAGTTTCTTCAACACGATCCTCGAAATCCCTACCGGGTCTTTAGCAATTATTTTCTTCATTGCCATTCCTGTCGGCGATACCAACTGTCGATAGTTGTTGGCCATCGCAGTTCTAATTGATTCCGGTCGGGTTATTGAATTGATTTCATCAAAATCTTTTTCATTTAAGAATACCGGTAAGTATTGCAGGATGAGATCATACATTTTTAGGGCTACTTCATCATCCACACGAAAGTTGATGCTTTTAATATAAAGTGATAATTCGGTTTGCATTCGCATCACCAAACTATCTGTAAAAGCAATAAGCGAGTCAGGTTGAGGTTCGTGGATGGAGTCTTGAAGAGAAACGATCATCACTAGTTTTTCGGCAAATTTGGAGCCTTGAAAAACCTGTGTTGCTTTTTCTAGTTTCTTGTCGGTCGGAAAAAATTTAGAGATGTCCTCCTCCACTCGAATGCGAGTCGCACCAAATCCGACAAGAATGAATAGAAGAAGAAAAATGACGTAGAAAACTTTCTTTCTCTTTTTAAAATAATCGTAGCAAAAAAGAAAAATAGATTCCATCAGGCTTGGGTAGTCTTTCGCATGAATTTCAATAACAAAAATGTAACCGCTCCTGCCAGCAATCCTGCAAAAAGAGATAGAGTGATAGCACCGAAAATGTATTGAGTAAAACTGTTTTGTATATCATGAAGGGTAATACTCTTACTAAACGAAATATCAGTTGCGTTGTCCCCCATCCAAATTTTTCCGGTCAGATGACTAAGGTACAGAATGAACGGGATAAATGGAGGAATGCTGATGTTGGCTGCAATAATCACAAGCGCTTTATTCAATCTAAACAAAACAGCCAGAGCTATTGATACCACCAACTGAAATCCCCATATCGGAACAATCCCCATAAATACTCCGAACCCGACAGAAATTGCTTTTTTGGAAGGTGAATCATCGGGATGAAAAAGTTGTTCGCGCAATTTTTGTCTGCTTTCTTTTTTTAGAAGGCTTCTAAAAAAGTCTCTAGGCTTGATATAAACCAAAGCAATAGTCACCAACACTGTGTTTAAAATGCTAATGCGGGTAAAATCTTGAAATGGTCTGAAATGTGAAACACGTTTGCCTTTCTCTTCATAATGGATTTTTACCGGAACAGACGTAATCGGAATTCCCCTCCACGCTGCACGTACAATCACCTCGATTTCAAATTCAAATTTGCGTGTGAAGAATTTTGTTTGAGAGAGCCTCTCAATTGGATAAAGTCGAAAGCCACACTGCGTGTCATCCATTTTATAGCCGGTTTCAAACCAATACCAAAAATTGGAAAACTTATTTCCAAAGCTGCTCTTGCCAGGTATGCCAGCCTGATCCATATTTCGTTTGCCGATAATCAAGCAACCTGGATTCTTCTCAAGCTCATCTAAAAACTTTGGCAAGTCTTCTGCGAAATGCTGCCCGTCTGAGTCAATCGTGATGGCGTGCTGAAAGCCAAGTTCATTTGCTTTTTTAAATCCACAGCGAAGCGCCCAGCCCTTGCCTTTGTTTTTTTCATAACTAACCTTATGAAGCTCAGGGAACCCTTCCAGTATTTTAGAAGTACTGTCAGTTGAGCCATCATTAACAACCAATATCTGGTCTGTGTAAAAAGTTAAGTCATTAAGCAGATTACCTAATGTTTGCCCATTGTTGTAGGTCGGGACAATCACGCAAGTGCGAGACTTCTTAAATCGTTCCTTCAATAAATCCATTCCTCGAATTAATCGGCAAGGTAGAAATGGCTTTGTCAGATGACAAATCTCAAGCTCAAGATTCTCTAATAAAGTTTAGTCTTGCGACAGATCTGTCAACAGAGCTTTCATTTTAAAAAAAATGACACTACCTGAAAAAAGTTTGCCTTCGATTTCTAGAGCATTGTGGTTTGATGCCACCAGAATATCTGCATTGATTTCACTATTTTCTTCAGGGTTGAGCACAGAAAGGAACTTCATATTTGACGCGGATGAAATAAAAAAGCTTTTGCCAAATTGGAGCTGCACAATTTCTTTAATCATCTGAGCCATGCAAACACCAGGCACTACTGGCATATCAGGAAAATGACCTTTAAAGATTGTGTGAGACTTATCGATAACTAACGATACAGCAATACGAGTTTTGCCTTCCACGATTTGCGATGCCATGTCGTCAATCCGATAAAAGTCATTTAAAAGCATGGTGTTACAATCGCTCTAAACGTTTCAGTTTGATTTTCATATTAAAATTCAAATGCTCTATCAAGATGGAATCGGGTGTTTGCTTTCCTTTGTTATACAAATGGGCTAGTGTATTGATCTTTTCTTTTGTGCCTTTTTCAAGACGAATAAGTGTGTGGCAATTTCTATCGGCGATTACATTCTTCACTTCGTTGTCTTTGGCAAATGCAAATTCCAGGTTATCTCCTTGTAGATACACATGCGGGATTTGCTCCTCGATATACTTCATAATTACCAATTCAAAATCACTACGCAGGGTTTTTACTACTGGCTTTCTATTAAGCTTCTTCATGACATGGTATGCTGTAAAGTTGCCATCTCTTTGAAATCCAAAATCAAAAAATTTAACACCTGCTTCATTGGTGAACACGACTCGAATAGAACTATCGGGCATGATTTTGAAAAGCACAAGTCCACTTAAATGCTTCCCCACCACATCCACGCTAGCATTATATAAGTCAGATCTAAAGGATGGTTTGAATCGTTTAATACAGTCTACCTCTGCTGGTAATTCTTGGCGCGACTGATTAGCCGTTGCACAAC
>DASYTA010000123.1:0-1665 GCA_036002745.1 Cyclobacteriaceae bacterium
GAATATGACCCTATTTCAACTGTTATCACTACCAACACAATCAAATTGATCATTGTGCCGTATTTGGCCAATGGCCAGCAGATCACAATAAGAATCTGTGAAAAAATAAAAGCATGAAAAAGGATTACCCAATAAAATTCCCATTGGGTATAAAACAAGATTGACGACCACATGAAAAGCAGACTTGTTATTAACCAACAAACTCCTGCGATCACACGATAACTTTTCGCTACGATTGTGGGTGATTTTTCTTTCAGCGTGATAAATCCGAATAAACCTGCAAAGCCAGTGATGTGAAGGAGGCCATGAACAAACAACAAGATGGCAAAAAGGTGCTTGAACATGATACTAATGTCGTTCACTAACAGTCCTAAGGAAATGACATCAATCCACCCGAAAGGATGACTCTTCTCAGGATTTAAATTGAGAATTGCGAAATCAGTTATTAACTGGTTGCCTATGAAAGCACAACTTTATTACAATCCAGTAAGACTTTATTGCGTAGTGATAGTAACTTAGCAACACTAAATCGCTTTTTATGTACTACCACCGTCTCGGTAAAATACCACCCAAGCGCCACACGCAGTTCCGCCAGCCCGATGGAAGTTTATACAAAGAAGAGTTGGTAAGCTCGGAAGGATTTTCAGGCATCTATTCCAACCTGTATCATGTTTATCCGCCTACGCGAATCAAAGAAGTAAAGACAACTGAAAAATTCGAAACAAAACGGGTTGCCGATTACAAACTTCTTCAAACGCATTTGAATACCTCGAAAGTTGGAGAAACAGGAGAAGATTATTTGAGCGCCCGAAAAGTTTTGTTGATGAACAACGATTGCTCACTGGCGATCTGTTCACCTAAAAAAAGAACGATGGATTACTTCTACAAAAATGCCGAAGGCGATGAAGTGATTTTTATTCACGATGGAAAAGGCACGCTCACTTCGCAGTTTGGAAAATTGGAAATCAAGCAAGGAGATTACGTGGTGATTCCACGCACGGTGATTTATAAATTGGATTTTGAACTGGGGCCGCTGCGTTTATTAATTATTGAATCCTCCTCACCGGTTGAAACCGTAAAACGTTATCGCAATCAACTTGGTCAACTGCTGGAGCACTCACCTTATTGCGAGCGCGACATTCGTCCTCCGCACGAGCTGATCACCGATACTTCACGCGGAGAATTTTTGATGAAAATAAAGAAGCAAGGATCTCTTCATCATTATGTTTATGATCATAGTCCGCTGGACTTGATTGGATGGGATGGTTTTTTGTGGCCTTATGCTTTTTCTATTCACGACTTTGAACCGATTACTGGTCGTATACATCAGCCACCGCCAGTGCATCAAACTTTTCAGGCGCGCAATTTTGTGATCTGCTCTTTTGTGCCGCGGTTATTTGATTATCATCCACAAGCTATTCCGGCACCATACAATCACAGCAACATCGATAGCGATGAAGTGTTGTATTATGCCGAAGGAAATTTCATGAGCCGCAGAGGTATTGAGCGAGGCTCATTCACGTTGCATCCAGGAGGTTTGCCGCACGGTCCACATCCAGGCACGGTGGAGAAAAGTATTGGCGCGAAAGAAACACACGAGCTGGCAGTAATGATTGATACTTTTCATCCACTTCATTTAACTGAAGATGCCATTCCCTACTTAGA
>DASYTA010000124.1:0-8132 GCA_036002745.1 Cyclobacteriaceae bacterium
CATTACGATTGGAAACGCACTAACCGAATGACCGACATCATGACATTGCTGAACAAAGCCAGAAAAGAAAATAAAGCCTTGCAATCAACATGGAATATTCAGTTCTGCGCCATTGAAAATCCAAGCTTGATTGCATATCTAAAGGCAACGGACGACCTCTCTAATATTTTCCTGATCGTTGTAAATATTGATCCACACACTCCGCAGTCAGGTTATGTGCAACTGCCTAAAGGTAGATTGAAATTAGGAGACAAGATCAATATAAAACTGCACGACCTTGTCACCGATGAGCACTACACCTGGGCACAAGAATGGAATTTTGTCGAGATCAATCCGCATAAAATGCCATTCCATTTATTTAAATTGTCAATTCACGAATCCAACATGTAATGGCGGCCAGCACGAAGACTGATCCACTTTGGTTTAAAGAAGCAATTATCTACGAAGTGAGCGTGCGCGCTTTTTGCGACAGCAATGGTGATGGCATTGGCGATTTTCCAGGACTTATTTCTAAACTGGATTATCTGGAAGACCTTGGTGTAAATACCATTTGGCTTCTGCCTTTTTTTCCATCGCCACTCAAGGACGATGGATTTGATGTAACAGAGCACTGCGAGATTCATCCAGACTACGGAACACTGCTTGACTTCAAACATTTTTTAAAGGAGGCACATCAACGAGGTATACGGGTGATCACAGAGTTGATCTTGAATCACACGTCTGATCAACATCCATGGTTTCAAAAATCCAGAAGAGCCAGGGCAGGGTCGCGATATAAAGGCTATTATGTGTGGAGTGATTCCACTGACAGGTACAAAGAAGCTCGTGTTATGTTTCCTGATGACGAAGCTTCCAACTGGACGTGGGACGTTGAAGCTAAAGCAAACTACTGGCATAGGTTCTACAGGCATCAGCCTGAGTTGAATTATGAGAATCCAGAAGTGCAGTTGGAGATGATTAAGGTAACTGACTTCTGGTTGAAACTTGGTGTTGATGGTTTTCGTTTGTCGTCCGTTCCTTTTTTGTATGAACAAGAAGGAACTAGTTGTGAAAATCTTCCGCAAACTCACGACTTCTTAAGGAAGTTGCGCACTTACATGGACAAGCATTATGACGATCGGGTTTTGCTTGCTGAAGCAAATCTATGGCCTGAAGATGCAGCACAATATTTTGGAAAAGGTGAAGAGTGCCACATGTGTTTCAACTATCCATTAATGCCACGATTGTTCCTTGGGCTTCGCACTGAAGATAGTTACCCGATCGTTGACATTTTTGAGCAGACTCCCGCTACACCAGAAAATTGCCAATGGGCACTCTTCTTACGAAATCATGATGCGATTGGGTTAGAGATGGTAACTGAAGAAGAGAAGGATTATTTATTCAAAGCTTATGCTACTGATCCGAATACAAAACACAACATTGGCATTCGCAGACGTCTTGCTCCGCTTCTCAATAATGATAGAAGAAAAATAGAATTATTGTACACGCTTTTATTCTCGTTGCCCGGTACTCCTGTTTTGTATTATGGTGACGAGATCGGCATGGGCGATAATATTTATTTGGGTGATCGCCATGGTGTGCGTACACCAATGCAATGGAACATGAATTTCAATGCTGGGTTTTCAACTGCCAATCCCCAAAAACTTTATTTGCCGATAATCACCGATCCATCTTACCGATACGAATCTGTCAACGTGGCAAGTCAGGAGGAAAATTCATCATCGATGATGTGGTGGATAAAAAATATTTTGGCGATGCGCAAACGCCTCAATGTTTTTGGTCGTGGCGATCTGAAGTTCATTGATAGTTCAAATTCAAAAGTATTATGCTTTGCTAGAAGTTATAAGAATCAGAAAGTAGTTGTTGTGGCAAACCTTTCGCAGTTCTCGCAAGCAACTACATTGGATTTTTCCGCTTTTAAAGATCATGATATTACTGAAGCCTTCAGTCAAAATCGCTTTCTCAGCGTCACAGACGGTGAATATCCTATCACCATTGGACCTTATGGATATTTTTGGTTTCAGGTTGATGCATCCGAGAAAAAAGAAGCGGTCTCTACTTCCGGTGAGCTTCCGTTATTTCAATCCGATCTTTCATGGGAAAGAACTTTTTCTGATTATGAAAATGTGCGATTCTTGGAAAGAAAAGTTTTGCAACCCTTCATGCGTAAGTGCCGATGGTTTGGTGGTAAGGCACGCCCGATTAGTAAGGTAACGATCAACAAGTTAATTCCTTTAAAGGCAGATGGTGAGATGCATTATCTCTCAGTGATTGAAGTTCACTATGTGCAGCGATTGCCCGAACTTTATTTCTTACCGATTTATTTTGCTTCGTCTGATTCTTTGTTTGACAAAGTCGAATACATCGCGCCAAGTGTTATCTGCCGGGCTGACTTTCAGGGCAAAACTGGTTTCTTAGTTGATAGTAGTTATGATCGAGGGTTTAGAGATTTTCTGTTTGATGCTATGGACAGAAAATTGAGATTAAAGGATGATGATGGAAGTCTCGAATTCAATTCGAGCATTTACGTAAAGCTGGATACTGAGAAGATCGATTCGAAAATCCTAAAAGCAGATCAAAGCAACACAGCAATAATTTATAACGATAAATACTTCTTCAAATTTTATCGCAAGATTGAAAATGAAATCAATCCTGATCTCGAGATTGTAAGATTCCTTTCGGAGAATACCAGCTTCCGCAATTCACCTAAGTATGCAGGAAGTATTGAGTATCACGACGACGAGGGGAATGTAATGGTACTTGGATTGCTTCAAGAGAAAGTGGAAAACCAAGGCGATAGTTGGGTAATGACGACTGATTCCGTCGGACGTTTCTATGAACGAGTAATTACAAATGCAAAAAGAGAAAAGTTACCTAAGCTCATCAACAAATCTTCTATCACTTTTGAAGAAGCGCCAGAGTTAATTCAAGAATTTATTGGTCGAGGATTTTATGAACGCGTAGTTCGATTGGGTCAACGCACTGCCGAAATGCATTTGGCGTTAGCTTCTGAAAAAACAAACCCCGCATTTGCACCTGAATATTTCACAACAAACTATCAGCGATCGCTTTACTCAATGTTGCGTAAGTTGGTGCGTGATCGATTCAAATTGTTAGAGCAATCACTGCCCAAGCTAAATCAGCAGACACAGCTATTGGCCAAGGAAGTCTTAGCATTGGAAGATAAAATTTTGGAGTGCTTCGGTGAGATTCACAAAACTCGTTTGAATTCCATCAAGACAAGAATTCATGGCGACTATCATTTGGGCCAAGTTCTTTTCACTGGAAAAGATTTTGTGATCATTGATTTTGAAGGAGAGCCTGGCTTCAGCTTCAGTGAACGCAGATTAAAGAAGAATCCACTTAAAGATGTAGCCGGCATGATGCGATCATTTCACTATGCTGCGTTTGGAAAAATTTTGTTGAATGAAAATTATCGCGAGAAAGATTTAGAGTTCTTAAGTCAGTGGGCAGAGCAATGGCAACATTATGTAAGTCGCTTTTACATGGGCGCTTACATGGAGAAGTCAGGAATGGGCAAAACCCTAAATGAAGACGATGAAATTTTAATGCGTGTTTATCTTTTGGAAAAAGCAATCTATGAATTGGGATACGAACTTAACGGTCGCCCGGATTGGGTAATTATTCCATTGCGAGGAATTCATTACCAGGTTGGTCGGTTTATGTTGGCTGAAGAATTGAAAGGTAAATAGTTAAAAAATTCCCTATGAAGAAGAAGGAAGTACAAGCAGCGGAAGAAAAAGACAGCTTCAGCCTGCTCACCGATTTCGATATTCATCTCTTTCGCTCTGGTAAACATTTTAAGTTGTATGAAAAGTTGGGCGCTCATCCTGCAAATTTTAAAGACAAGCGCGGAACATACTTCGCTGTTTGGGCTCCAAATGCAACTGCGGTTTCGATGATCGGAAATTTTAATCAATGGCAAAGCGGGCAGCACAAGCTGAATCCTCGTTGGGATGAATCGGGAATATGGGAAGGTTTTTTTCCTGGCATTCATAAAGGAGAAGTCTATAAGTATGCAATTCAGTCCAATACAGGAGAGTATTTGGAAAAGGCAGATCCATTTGCTCTCTACACAGAGATTCCGCCACGAACCGCATCAATTGTTTGGGAACAAGAATATTGGTGGAAGGACCAATCATGGCTTGAGAAGAGAAAAGTTTTAGAAGGGAAATCACAACCCTATTCTGTTTATGAAGTTCATTTAGGAAGTTGGAGAAGAAAGCCTGAAGACGGTAATCGCTCTCTTAGTTATAAAGAGTTGATCGATGAACTTGTTCCTTACGTAAAGAATGCAGGCTTTACACATGTTGAATTTTTACCTGTGATGGAGCACCCGTTCTTTGGATCGTGGGGATACCAACTCACTGGATATTTTGCTCCTACTAGTCGTTTTGGAATTCCAGAAGATTTCATGGCGTTGGTGGATGCATTTCATCACGCAGGAATTGGAGTGATTTTGGATTGGGTGCCATCACACTTCCCAGGTGATGCTCATGGGCTTTTTAAATTTGATGGAACTCATTTGTATGAACACTCTGACCCACGAAAGGGATTTCATCCCGACTGGAGCAGTTACATTTATAATTATGGACGAAATGAAGTTCGTTCTTTTCTAATTAGCAATGCATTATTCTGGCTTGATCGTTTTCATATTGACGGACTCCGCGTAGATGCAGTTGCCTCGATGTTGTATCTGGATTATTCACGTAAAGCTGGAGAGTGGGAGCCTAATCAATATGGAGGAAACGAAAATCTGGATGCGATTATGTTTCTCAAGGAATTTAATGAGACTGTCTACGGCACATATCCTGATGTATTGACAATCGCAGAAGAATCAACAGCTTGGCCCGGAGTCTCGCGACCAACTTATTTAGGTGGACTTGGTTTTGGACAGAAATGGATGATGGGTTGGATGCATGATACGCTAAGGTATTTTAAAGATGATCCGATTTATCGGAAGTATCATCAGAACGAAATCACCTTTAGCATCATGTATGCCTTTACGGAAAATTTCATGTTACCACTTTCGCATGATGAAGTCGTTCATGGTAAAGGTTCATTGATAGGTCGGATGCCTGGAGATGAATGGCGCAGATTTGCTAACCTTCGTTTGATGTACAGTTACATGTTTGCGCATCCAGGTACGAAACTTCTGTTCATGGGCGGAGAGTTTGGTCAGACCAACGAATGGAATCACGATCAAAGTCTTAGTTGGCATTTACTGGAATATGGCTTTCACAAAGGTGTGTTACAATTGATTACTGATCTCAATGTATTTTACAAGTCAGAGCCAGCCTTGTATCAGTTTTCTTTTAGTGATCGAGGCTTTGAGTGGGTAGACTATTCGGATCGCGAAAACAGTGTGATGGTTTTTCTACGGAAAGGTGAGGACACTAAAGATACGTTAGTGGTGGTTTGCAATTTTACACCTGAAGTTCGTACACAATATAGAATTGGAGTTCCCGTTCGAGGTACATGGAAAGAAGTATTCAATTCTGATAATTTGAAATACGGTGGAAGCGGTCAATTGAACCTTTCTTTGCTAAACACTCCTCCTGTAAAATATCACGGCAAAGATTATTCGTTGGCGGTGACTTTGCCTCCTTTGGGTATTGCCGTTTTTAAATTAAACGAAGAACAAACCGAGTTTGAATTGGAATAAATGATTGAATTACTCAAAGCTTTTTTATTCTTATTTGCCGTAATTGATCCGCTGGGTGCAGTACCTATATTTCTTGAAGCCACTAAAAATCTGGAGGATCAACAGAAAAAAAACATTGCCATAAAGGCATCGTTAATAGCAGCAAGCATTCTGGTATTTTTTATTGTAGTAGGGCAAATCATCATGGAGACTATGCACATCTCCTTGCCTGCATTTCAGATTTCAGGTGGCTTAATATTATTTCTCTTTTCTTTGACGATGATTTTTGGCGAAGGAAGACCAGAAGAGGGAAAACATCTGATAAAAGATTATAACCATGTAACCGTTTTTCCTATTGCGATGCCTGCCATTGCATCACCTGGAGCCATCATGGCCGTTGTACTGCTCACCGATAACCATCAATACACTATTCTTGAACAAGCAGAAACAACATTACTAGTAATCCTGGTGATTATCGTTACGTGTTTGATTTTATTGTTTGCCAGAAAAATTCAAAATAAAATTGGTGATACGGGAATAACTGTCATTGGAAAAATCATGGGATTGATTCTGGCATCGTTTGCAATCCAAAATATTCTTAGTGGTATCAAGAATTATTTCGGAATTTGATCGAAGTCTGCTCATGTTTCTTTTTGCAATTCGCTACCTTTAGAAATTCAGACTTTACGATTTCATTGATTAGACTCTATGCCTTCCCATAGTAATAAATTTATTTGTATTCATGGACATTTTTATCAGCCACCTCGGGAGAATGCCTGGTTGGAGGTGATTGAGGTACAAGATTCGGCTCATCCCTATCACGACTGGAATGAGCGCATCACGGCTGAATGTTATGAACCTAATTCTACTTCAAGAATTCTTGATGAGGATCAAATAATCAGAGATATCATCAACAATTATTCTAAAATCAGTTTCAATTTTGGTCCAACGCTTTTGTCATGGATGGAAGTGTACGCTCGTGAAACGTATCTCGCCATTCTTGAAGCAGACAAGGAGAGCATCAGACGTTTTGGTGGCCATGGATCGGCTATGGCGCAGGTATATAACCACATGATCCTGCCGCTTTCCAATGCTCGCGATAAAGAAACGCAAGTCATTTGGGGTATTCGCGATTTCGAATCACGATTTGGTCGCAAGCCAGAAGGCATGTGGCTTGCAGAGACTGCAGTAGATATTGAAACTCTTGAAGCTTTGGCGGCCAACGGTATTCAGTTTACAGTGCTTGCTCCGCGGCAGGCGAAGGCAACTCGGAAAATTGGTGAAGAGAATTGGCATGAAGTGAACGAACGCTCTGTCAATACCATGCGAGCATACCGATGCAATCTTCCGTCCGGAAAGTTTATCAATCTTTTCTTCTACGATGGTGATATTTCTCAGGGGATTGCTTTTAATGGCCTATTAAATGATGGGAAAAGATTCGCAGAAAGTTTGTTGAATGCAGTTGACAAACATTTAGATGAACCCCAACTTGTACATGTTGCTACAGATGGTGAGACGTACGGACATCATCATAAACATGGTGACATGGCCTTGGCGTTTTGTCTTGACTATATAGAAAAAGATGAACGTGTCACGCTGACTAATTATTCGCAATTTCTTTCGCTTGCACCGCCAATTTATGAAGCACAGATTATCGAAAACAGTTCGTGGAGTTGCGTGCACGGCATAGAGCGGTGGCGAAGTGATTGTGGCTGTAATTCCGGCGGAAATGCAGGATGGACTCAAGAATGGCGTAAACCACTTCGTGATTCACTGGATTGGCTGCGTGATGCAGCGGCAGAAGTATTTGAAAGAGAAGGATCAAAAATATTAAGAGATCCTTGGGCGGCGCGCAATGATTATATCAGTGTTGTTATGAAACGGAATGAGACAACTACTGAGAGTTTTTTAAAAAATCATGCGTTACCTGATGCGCAACCTAGTCGTGTATTTCGGTTGATGGAAATGCAACGCCATTCCATGTTAATGTATACAAGTTGTGGGTGGTTCTTTGATGAAGTTTCGGGCATTGAAACAACGCAAGTCATGCAATATGCTTGTCGTGTAGTGCAATTAGCAAATCAAACCAATGAGGTGGATTATGAAGCCGAGCTATTAAAACGACTCGAGCAAGCACCAAGCAATGTTGAGGCACATAAGAACGCTGCATTGGTTTACGAAAAATTTGTTTTGCCTTCGCGCATCAACTTGAAGCGTGTAGGAATGCACTTTGCTGTCTCTTCTATTTTTGAAGACGAACCGGAGTCACTCAATATTTTTAATTACAGTACATCAAGCGAGTCTTTTGTAAAGAAAGCAGCCGGTGAACAAAAGCTTGTGTTAGGAATTACTACTGTGAAATCAATGGTGACACGATCCGAAAGGAAGTTTGCTTTCGCTGTTATCTATCTTGGTAAACATAATATCATCGGAAATATTT
Source organism: Cyclobacteriaceae bacterium (assembly GCA_036002745.1). Lineage (GTDB taxonomy): Bacteria > Bacteroidota > Bacteroidia > Cytophagales > Cyclobacteriaceae > ELB16-189. The sequence continues at coordinate 8,106 of DASYTA010000124.1, forward strand.
CGCTGGATATGGACGTAGATGATTTTG
>DASYTA010000125.1:0-7646 GCA_036002745.1 Cyclobacteriaceae bacterium
GTTTTTGCTGTTGATGTGGTCCAATCAATTGGATTTACATTATCTCTGTCGAGTACAATTCCTGGACGGTACTGAAGTTGACTTCCTGGTTCGATTGCACCCGAGATTCCTTCCAGGACTGAAACAATACTAGGATTTACACCGTAATAATTTCCAATCATCGCATCGATATTTGCTGCGTTGGGGCCTGTGACAAAATAATTGGAGAGATTATTTTTTAATGGCAGCACGCCATTGTTCTTTAACATCACTATTGATTTGGTAGCAGCTTCTTTTGCCAGTTGCCTATGAGCGGCACTGTTGATGACTTCAGGAGAAATTGAGTTATAAGGATTTTTATCAGCAGGATCGAACATACCCAATTTAAATCGAGTAGCTAAGAGACTTGCCAGAGCATCATCAATTTGTTTTTCGGTTATCAAACCTTTCTTTACAGCCTCAAGTAACGCCGGGTATTCATTACCACAGTCCAAGCTAACTCCGCTCTTTACCGCCAAAGCGGCTGCTTCAGCCTGAGTAGCAACAGTCTTATGACCTTGAAAGAAATCGGTAATGGCCCAACAATCACTCACTACGTGACCTTGAAAATTCCATTCTTTGCGAAGTACTTCTGTTAAAAGAAAATTGTTTGCACAGCAAGGTGCACCATTCGTGCGATTATAAGCGCACATTACCGCTTCAACATTGGCATTGACTAACGCTTTGAATGCAGGCAAATAAGTTTCACGTAAATCTTTAGGAGAAGCAACGGCATTGAATTCATGACGCAGTCGCTCAGGTCCGCTATGCACAGCAAAATGTTTAGCACAAGCTGCAGTCTTTAAATAATGAGGATCATTTCCCTGAAGACCTTTAATAAATGCTACTCCCATGGTCGCGGTCAAATACGGATCTTCACCGTATGTCTCCTGACCTCTCCCCCATCGCGGATCACGGAATATATTAATATTAGGTGTCCAGAAAGTCAATCCACCATAGTGTTGATGATATCCTTTTGCAATTGCTGAATTGTACATCGCTCTTGCCTCATCAGAGATTGCAGTAGATACTTTTAAGAGCAAATTTTCATCGAAAGTAGCGCCTAGTCCGATCGCCTGAGGAAAAATTGTAGCTGTACCTGATCGCGCCACACCATGAAGGCCTTCATTCCACCAGTTATAGGCAGGAATTTTAAGCTCCGGGATTGCCGGGCTGGCGTAATTCATCTGGCCAATCTTCTGCTCCAAAGTGAGCTTGCCCAAGAGGTCCTTGACTCTTGCGTTGATCGGCTGACTCGGATCGAGATAAGTATCCTTTTGAGAATATCCAGAAATGCCAGATAAGAGAATAAGGCCAGTTCCTAGTAAAAATGCTTTAATCATGGGTTAAAATTTTAAGTTCTTGATATTCGTCCAAAATCAGCCTTTAACCAACCTTGCAATGTAAAAAATAACGCAACCGATTGCATATTAATATTTCGTAAGTGGCATTTTATTGCCATTTTTGTGTAAATAGCGCATGTAAACGATTGAATGAATCGACCTAAAGAAATTACTATCTACGACATTGCGAAGGCTTTGAACATTTCGCCCGCAACCGTTAGCAGGGGACTGAAGGATCACCCCGGTATCCGGAAAGATACCAAAAAGAAAATACACAATGCAGCCCAAAAAATGGGCTATCAACAAAATACCTTCGCCAGTAACCTGAGAAGGAAAAACTCGAATACCATTGGTGTTATTGTTCCCCGTTTGGATAGCTATTTTATGTCATCAGTCATTGCAGGGATGGAAAAGGTAGCGAATGCAGCCGGCTATAATCTGCTTATAAGCCAATCGCAGGAGTCATCAAAAAAAGAAATTGAGAGTACCAAAACGATGTTTAATAGTCGCGTGGATGGACTATTGATTTCCTTATCAGCAGAAACAAAAGACTTCAGTCATTTCGACATTATTTTCAAGAGACACCTTCCTCTTATTTTCTTTGATCGCGTTGTTGAGTTGCCGCATTGCACTAGCATTGTAATTAATAATGAAAGAGCTGGCTATGATGCTACGTCACATTTAATTGGCCAAGGCTGCAAAAAAATTGTGCTCATCACCGGGAGCCTGAATCGCAATGTTTATGCAGATCGCTTAAAAGGCTACGAACGTGCGCTCACTGAAAACCAAATTGAATTTGATTCTAATTTGGTTTTTGCAAATAATGAAAAAGTCCTGATTAGTTATCTAAGCGATAAAGCAGGAGCAGAAGTTGCCCAACAGATTTTAAAAATGCCAAAATTGCCGGATGGAATTTTTGCCACGAATGATACTTCTGCTGTTGCCTGCATTCGAGAATTAAAGCAGGCTGGAATCAGAATACCTCAAGACATTGCTGTGGTTGGGTTCAACAACGATCCTATCGCAAGAGTGATCGAACCAAATCTCACTACAGTTCACTACCCAGGAGAAGAAATGGGTGAATTAGCTGCCACCACGTTAATCAATGGCTTAAAAAATCTTTCTTCAGGAAATCTGAACACTATGGTTATAAGGCATGAGCTTATTATCCGTCAGTCATCACTCAAAAAATCATAATTACTAATCCCTTAATTCTCAAGCATAATGATTCTAATGGAGCAAACAATGCGATGGTTCGGACCGAACGATCCAGTTTCTCTTAGCGATATCCGACAAGCCGGTTGTACTGGCGTTGTTACTGCGTTGCATCATATTCCTGTTGGCGATGTGTGGTCTGCAGATGAAATTAGAACCAGAAAAAAAATAATTGAAGCCGCCGGACTCACATGGACTGTTATTGAAAGTCTTCCGGTTCATGAAAATATTAAGAAGCAGTCAGGCAACTTTGAAGAGCTCATTGAAAATTATAAACAAAGTCTAAGAAACGTAGCGGCTGAGGGATTGAAAGTTGTTACTTACAATTTCATGCCAATTCTCGATTGGCTACGCACGAATCCTTCGTACGAATTAGAAGATGGAAGAAGAGCGTTACGATTTGAAAGAGCCGCGTTCATTGCTTTTGATTTATTTCTGCTGAAGCGGCCAGATGCCGCAAAAGATTATACAAAAGAAGAAATTGCTAAAGCAACGAAGCGATTTAAATCGATGAGCGATACTGAGAAAGAATCGCTTTATCGAAATGCATTGCTTGGTCTGCCGGGAAGTGATGAGCCATTCACTGTGCCTCAAGTATTGTCGGCATTGGATACTTATAAAGACATTGATGCCTCAAAACTCAAACAGCATCTCTTCTATTTTTTACAAAAAATTGTACCGATAGCTGAAGCTGTTGGAATAAAGCTTGCTATTCACCCTGATGATCCACCTTACTCCATCTTGGGATTGCCGCGGATTGTATGCACAGAAAAGGATCTTAAAGAAATATTTGACGCAGCTCCCTCAAAAGCGAATGGACTTTGCTTTTGTACCGGATCTTTAGGGGTAAGAACTGAGAATGATTTACCAAACATGATCCAAAGACTTGGTGATAATATTCACTTCTTGCATTTACGCAACGTAAAACATGAAGACGAGGACGGGAATTTTTTTGAAGCCAACCATTTGGATGGAGATACAGACATGACCCAAGTTGTTAAAGAAGTATTGCTACTCATGAATAGAACCGGAGCATCTATACCTATGCGCCCTGACCACGGGCATCAAATGCTGGACGACCTAAAAAAGAAAACCTATCCTGGTTATTCTGCCATCGGCCGATTAAAAGGTTTGGCCGAGTTAAGGGGTCTCGAGCTCGGAGTCTCCAGGTTCATTTAAAAATAAATCTCTAGTTAAAAATTAATCTTCCATATTCTTAATTCTTGTTATGCACCATCTTGTATTTATTGATTATCTGATTTTTGTTATCTATTTCATTCTTGTATCTGGTTACGGGTATTGGGTTTACCGACAAAAGAAAAAAACAGTTTCCGATACTAAAGATTTTTTCCTCGCTGAAGGTTCGCTCACATGGTGGGCAATCGGCGCTTCATTGATTGCATCCAATATTTCTGCCGAACAATTTATAGGAATGAGTGGTGAAGGTTTTTTTGTCGGTATCGCCATCGCTGCTTATGAATGGATCGCAGCCATTGCATTGATCATTATTGCAGTTTGGTTTATGCCAATCTATCTCAAGAACAAAATCTATACGATGCCTCAGTTTCTAAAGACGAGGTATAACGAATCGGTGGCATTGATCATGGCTATCTTTTGGCTATTCCTTTATGTGTTTGTCAACCTTACTTCAATACTCTATTTAGGTTCTGTTGCTATCAACGGTTTAGTTGGTGGTGACTCTCTTCACGTGATTATGATTGGCTTAGCCTTATTCGCGTTGGTGATCACCCTTGGAGGAATGAAGGTAATCGGATTTACTGACGTAATACAGGTAGCTGTACTTATTATAGGTGGTCTTGCTACCACTTATTTAGCATTAACAATTGTAAGCGAAAAATTTGGTTTAGGTGGAGGTGCCTTAGCCGGGTTTAATTTTTTAATTCAAGATTCTCCAGAGCACTTCAAACTGATTCTGGCAAAACCTGCAGCTGATGCTCCTCAAATGGAGATATCAAAATACCTTATCATCCCAGGCATTGCAATGTACTTTGCTGGACAATGGATTGTTCACTTGAATTATTGGGGATGTAACCAATACATCACACAACGTGCACTTGGAGCCGATCTTCAAACCGCGCGTACTGGAATTCTTTTTGCTGGATTATTAAAATTGATGATGCCAATCATTGTTATGCTTCCTGGCATTGCCGCATTTGTACTCTATAAAAATGGTCACCTTCCACAGTTGGCCGGTGGAAGTAAGGATGGTGCTTACTCTGCCATTTTAAGTTTCCTTCCAAGCGGTTTAAAAGGTTTATCAGTTGCAGCACTTACAGCCGCAATCGTGGCCTCATTGGCAGGAAAAGTAAATAGCATCTCCACCATTTTCACACTCGATATTTTTAAGAAGTATATCAAGACTGATTCAACAGAGGCAAACTTAGTTTGGGTTGGTCGAATTACAGTTTGGGCCGCTATGATCATCGCATTGTTTTTCACATGGGATGATATTCTTGGTATCGGTGGTGAAGGTGGCTTTACATTCATTCAGAAATATACAGGCTTCATTAGTCCTGGTGTTTTTGCCATGTTTATTCTTGGCATGTTTTGGAAACGAACTACCGGTGCCGCTGCAGTTGCTGGTGTCATTACAGGATTTGTTCTGTCGGTTGTGTTTAACAACTATGCACCGGATTGGTTTGGGCACGAAACAATTTTGTATACAGCTTATCCAAACGGAAGAGGCGGATTTGAGATACCATTCCTCATTTGCATGGGCTGGTCGTTTTTCTTCACGGCCTTGTTGATGGTCTTGATTAGTTTGGGCGGACCAAAGATTAACGCAAAGGCATTTATTTTCGAAAAAGGAATGTTTGCTGTGCAACCAAGAACAAAAGTATTGATCGTGATTACTATTATTTTGTTGACAGCGATCTATATCAAGTTTTGGTAAGGTTTAGTTTCGGATTTTAGTCCACTTTAAGGAAGTAACAATATGAAGAATCAGTCGACTTTTTTGAGTGAAAATTTTTTACTCGAAACGGAAGCATCCATTCTTTTGTACAAGCAACACGCTTCCCCTGCACCGATTTTGGATTACCATAATCATCTTAGTCCAAAAGAAATTGCAGAAAACAGAAGGTTCAACAACCTTACAGAAATCTGGCTTGAAGGGGACCATTATAAATGGCGAGCCATGCGTTTCAATGGTATCACCGAAAAGTATTGCACTGGCAATGCCTCGCCTGTTGAAAAATTTGAAGCATGGGCAAAGACCGTTCCATACACACTGCGAAATCCGCTTTATCACTGGACTCATCTGGAATTAAAAAATTACTTTGGCATTACGAAGTTGCTGAACGAAACCACAGCCAAAGAAATTTATGAAGAGTGTACTTCTAAACTTCAGCAAGAAGATTTTAGAGTACAATCTTTATTATCAAAAATGAAAGTACAGGTGGTATGTACTACTGATGATCCGACGGATAACCTAGAATATCATCAAAAGTTTGCCAAGCAAAATGGTCCGTTCAAGATGTATCCCTCCTTCCGGCCTGACAAATGTTACTCATTGGATGATCTCGTTGCTTACAATAAATACATCGATTTATTAGCGGAAGCTTCATCAACGCACATTCATTCTTTCGATGATTTAATCGAGGCTTTAAAAAAGAGAATTAAGTTTTTCGACGAGCACGGCTGCCGGAGTTCAGATCATGGTCCAGAATCTCTTTTCTTTGATGCGAACGCTTCTTCCGCTGCACCAACAATTTTTAAGAAAGTTCGCGAAAGAATAAAACTTACGGTGGATGAGCAGCAATTACTCCGATGCGCCATTCTCATTGAACTTTGCAAGTTGTATCATGAAATCGGATGGGCACAGCAATTTCACCTTGGTGCCTTACGTGGAAATAATTCAAGGAAGGCGCGTGAAGTCGGTGCTGACAGTGGATTTGATTCCATCGGAGAATTTCCACAAGCTGTACATCTTTCCAAATTTTTTAATCACCTGGACAACACCGATCAGCTGACTCGGACCATCATTTACAATTCGAATCCAGCACACAACGAAGTATTTGGCACCATGATTGGAAATTTTTGCGACGGATCAGAACCTGGCAAAATGCAATTTGGATCAGGCTGGTGGTTCTTGGATCAGAAAGACGGCATGGAAAAGCAATTGAATACACTTTCCAACATGGCATTGCTTTCTCGATTTGTCGGTATGGTTACCGACTCTAGAAGCTTCCTTTCATTTTCACGTCACGAATACTTCCGCAGAATTTTGTGCAATCTAATCGGCAGAGATGTTGAGCGAGGAGAGATACCTAATGACATGGCCCTTCTCGGGAAAATGGTTGGAGATATTTGCTACTCAAATGCAAAAGACTATTTCAGATTCTGAGAGCTAAAACATAAAAAAATGCCCAGTTTGAACTGGGCATTTTAATTTTGAACAATTTCAAAGAAAGAAAAGCTACTTAATAATTGTCAGGATTACTTTTACTCCACTGTCTTTACCAACCGAAGCTGCATTCACATATCCGATTGCTCCCGGTTGCTGGCTTACGTAGTTAATAATTTCTTGATCGTTCATAAACTTCTGTATTGGGCTGTCGCCATTTTGATATTGACGCGCGCTGAGATAAGCCTCCACATCTTCTGGAGGCAACCCAAGAATGTGCTTGTAAAAAGTGTCTCTTTCAACACATTTATTTTTTCTATCCGCAGGTAAAATACCTGTATTCGTTTCTTTCCATCTTTTCACAAAACGTCTGAGCCAATAATTCTTTACTAACTCACCATTGAGTTTTTCAACAGGATTGGAATCGTTAATGATGATTGCAATTTCAATATTGGCCGCAGGAGTCGGTGAAGTAAAAGACATACATACACAAGCAACTGAGCACAGTAAGACAATGATTAATTTATATTTTTTCATAGTATGATTTATGATTTGTAGCTATTAAAAACCAATAGCGTATTGAAAGTATAAGGTTTGTGCTTCAATGTGGTATTCCGTTTTTAAAACAGACTTGAAAGTAAACGCATACTTAAATCCCACATCAAGCCCCGACTCATTGTTAGCACTGGAGTAGTAAACATCCT
>DASYTA010000126.1:0-5154 GCA_036002745.1 Cyclobacteriaceae bacterium
ATCAAATGGCACATCCTTTTATTGTCAAATACGTTTTAAGAACAAACATTCAGTAATTATGAAAAATGTACTATTGGTAGACGATGACAGCATTTTTAATTTTCTGAATGAGAGAACACTTCAAAGTTTAGGCTTTGTGAATGACATTCATACTGCATTAAATGGTAAGCAAGCGATTGAGCTTTTTAACGATTATTTTGGCGGATCAAAGCCGTTGCCTGATATTATCTTGCTTGACCTTAACATGCCGATAATGGATGGGTTCAGTTTTCTAGAGGCGTTCAGAAGGCTTGATCTTCCAGGCAAAGATCAGGTAAAGGTCGTTATAGTCACTTCTTCCGATAGCCCCGATGACATAAAGCGGGCAAAAGACTTAGGTGTGAGTCAATACTTAACCAAGCCTCTTGAAGCAGCAGGCCTTAAAAAGGCTTTAATGATGAATTGAAAATATAAAGCCAAGCACTCTCTACTGGTCCCGCTATTTTATTACACTTTCAATCAGTGAACCACTTCCCAAATGTGAGGTCCCAGTTCCTTAACGATTCGTATAATCAACAATGGGTATGATGAGTATACTTCCCCTATTCAGTTAGTATATTTGGTACTCTCACATGAAAAACTTTTTTTCTTTGAAAGGGTTAACAAATCCACCACAGGAATCATTGAAATCGGAGCATAATTATGTTCTTCTTACTAATCAAATCAGTATTCTTCTATCAGTGCTTCCTCTAATTTACATCGCACTTAATGTACGCAATCAAGGGTGGGCCAGAATAACCTACCCTGTACTTTTACAACCTGCTTTACTCTTACTCCCTGTGTTATTTAACTACTTAGGATTCGCAACCATCAGCAGAGTTGTAATAAGTTGGTCAATGCCTTTTTTGGCGATGACTTTTTCAATCTATAACAAATCCCATGGCTACTTGGGAGCAACAAATACGCCCAAGAGTAAGAGGAGAAATTATAATTCCAGTTAATCAAGATTCTTATTATAAGAACGATTTATGGTACGTGATGATCGATGCAGAGTATCTATTTGTTGAAACGGATGTTGAGGAGAGGTTCGCAAATCGATTTCGGCTACGCGTCGGTGCAGGGTATCGTCTCAACTATTCTTATCGTTTTGAATTGCTGTATATGTATCAGCAATCACGAGATGGAATTGACGAGTCCTTTAGTTCCAGTAATGATATTGTTCGCGTTCGGTTTAAGCACTACTTGAGAAAGTCAAAGCCATCTAAGAACTTAGGCGGGGTGAACTAAATTAACATTGAAACTTCAAGGGCATGAATAAGATTACCTAACTTTAGTCATTTGTCACTCAACTTAGGAGAATTTTCCAGATTGAATAAATCTTTCCAAATAGATGAACAACAACCATCATCAATGAAGTTGGGAATCAAAATTCACCTCATTATTTTTCCATGTAGCAGCTGCATCAATGAATTTGTTTGGAACGAAATCAAGTGAAAAGAAGCTACCGTGGTGGACATGGGTTGCTCCCCTTCCTATTTTTTTCCTTGGAACATTGATATCGCTTGAAGCAAAAATTAGTTCAGGTACGTCCCTATTCTACCTTCCTATACCCTTTGCCTTAGTGCTAACATACTGGTGGGGGCCACGAGTCCTTCTTACTTTTTATTTGAACGCCACACTGTGTGCAGGACTATGGGGTTTGGAAACCATGATTTTGTGGCCGGTCTACGGCAGCGTTGAAGTCATATTCGCTTTTCTATCATGGTTGTTGTTTGTCCGGGTTGCTAAAGGAAATGTTACTCTCCCTAATACAAGAAACATAATTTATTTTTTGCTGATGGGAATTTTGATTCCTCTCATGGTGTACAAGATTATTTTAGAACTCGTCTTTTTATTGGCGGGTGATGCACCCAGCGATAAATACTGGAACCTTGTGATCACTACTGGCTTTGGAGATTTCATTTCTTCTTTCTGCATTTCACTTCCTCTTTTGTTTTTTCTAGGAAAGACGGTGATCAAACGCGGGTTAACGCTTGATGTAAATAAAATTGACAATGAACTTGAAACCAAATATTCCTTTTTGCAATTGATGGAATTGTTGGGCATTGGGTCAATGGCTTACCTTATTAATTATTACCTGAGTTTCGTTGACTACTGGTTTCTCAATGGGATCCTTTCCTTGTACATCGCCATACGCTTCGGATTTGCTTCAGCCATTTTGATGAATTCGTACATTTTAATAATTACTTATTTCATCCCTGCCGCGACTCAAGAAAATTTTTCGCCTGGCCTATTTCTCCAGAGCGAAATGTTGAAGACACAATTAGGAACAGGCTTGCTATATGTATTCACTACCATTACAGCCAGGCTGGTTTCTGATATGCGTTTGAGCGAACACAGACTCAACAAGCAAAATAAGGAACTCAACCTTTTTAATTCGGAACTGGACCGTTTCGTGTACAGCGTTTCGCACGATCTTAGCGCTCCCCTTAAATCCATTTTGGGTTTAGTGAATATCAGCCGACTGACCAACTCGGAAACCGAGCATCGAAAGCAATTTGACCTAATCGAAAAAAGTGTTGGTAAACTAGAAACCTTTGTTCAGGAAGTGCTTGACTATTCACGTAATAAGAGAATGGACGTTCACAAAGACGCCATCTCTTTAAAGGAGTTATGCCAGGAAGTTTTCGAAGACCTACAATTTATGGATGGAGTGTTGGAGCTGGAAATTGATCTGACTGGAATTGAAACAACTAAACTAATTAGTGATCGGGTAAGGTTGAAGGTGATACTAAGAAACATCATCAGCAACGCGATTAAGTTCAGGAAGAGAAACCTGAAAGCAGTGATCAAAGTCAGTTCTAAATCTCTACAGGATAGGTTCCTGCTACTCATCGAAGACAATGGTGAAGGAATCAGACCGGAGATCCAGCCGAAAATTTTTGAGATGTTCTTCAGGGGTAACGAGAGATCGAACGGCAGTGGATTAGGCCTTTATATAGCACGTGAGGCTGCGCGAAGAATCGACTCTGAAATCTTAGTGAAATCGGAATTTGGTAAAGGTTCCGAATTCACAATTGTATTTCAACGTGAGGAGACTCTAAATTAAACTTCATTTTTTCATTTGGGATACATCCCTCAATGTGTAGTGATCGAAATAGCGCTTGATTGATTCTACTTTTTTCACCGATCGATGGTCTGCATCACAATTTCAAAGCAATTCCATTCAAATACTTCTTTAGGTCGTCCTGCGTTGCTTGAATAACTTTTTCAATCGCATTTCTGGTGGTATTATAATAAACTTCATAAAATTCCTCCTCCAATGAATAGAGGCTTACTTGCAAACCATTGTATTCGATGGTTAGTAAATAAGTTCCGTCATTCCGAAGAAGTTCAGCAGTTCTATGCATAAGCTTAATTTTCAACCATGACGATTAGATTTTTGAACGTCTCTGAGGTTTAACCCAATCACGCAGAAAAGAGGTTTCATTCATTGTTCAACTATATAAAGACCATTGGTAGAAAAGGCAAAGATAAAATGTGTGGACTCCCTGCAACCTTTTCGAAAAGTGCAGGTACTTTATGAATAACTCCCACCCCTATGCTAAGAAATTACCTGCTTGTCACATTCCGAAACCTGCGAAAAAACGGATTTTACTCATTTATTAATATTTCTGGGCTGGCTATCGGCATTACGTGCTCCATTCTGATCCTCCTATGGGTGGCTGATGAGACTTCGTTCGATAAATTTCACCCGAAGGCCGACCGCCTTTACCAGGTCTGGGCAAACGCACATTTCGATGGGCGTATCAATTCATGGACTTCAGTGCCCCTCCCTACCGCAGATGCCATGAAACCAGCAAACGCCAACATCGTTCACGTAGCCGTTACTGACTGGGGTGGCGATCATCTCCTCGCGGTGTCTGAAGACAAGCGCATGAACAAAAGAGGTTTTAACGTCGGCGAAGAGTTTCTTGAGATGTTTCAGTTTCCACTAATCGCTGGCAATGCTGGACAAGTTCTTGACGATGCTTCCAACATTGTTATCACGCAATCTACCGCCAAGGCATTCTTTGGCAACGAAGATCCCATGGGCAAAATCATTCGAATCGACAATCAACACGATCTTAAAGTTGCTGGGATCCTTAAAGACATTCCCAGCAATTCATCATTTCAGTTCGATTTTCTTCTGCCTTACAAACATTGGTACAACACTAACAACTGGGTGAAGCGTAATTCGACCAACTGGGGCAATTATTCATTTCAGGTTTTCATTGAAATCAATGATCCAAAAAACAAAGACGCTGTAGAAAAAAGTATCCGGGGTATGCTCGGCGAACATGGTGAGGACAAAGAGATGAAGCACGAGTTCTTTCTTTATCCCATGCTGCGCTGGCGGCTGTACTCCAACTTTGACAACGGTGTAGAGCGAGGTGGAATGAACGATTATGTGCAGCTCTTCACTGTCATTGCCGTCTTTATTATTGTGATTGCCTGCATCAATTTCATGAACCTTGCTACGGCAAGAAGTGAGCGAAGAGCGCGCGAGGTCGGTATACGGAAGAGTGTTGGCTCGCGGCGCTGGGAGTTGGTGTTCCAGTTCCTCGGCGAATCCATCATTATTGCATTCATTTCATTTGTCACGGCTGTGGTGGCCGCTCAGTTACTTTTGCCATCCTACAACACGCTTGTTGAGAAAAAATTATTCATTGACTATGCTAGCAAAGAGTTCTGGTTGTTCTCGCTGGGTTTGATCCTCGTAACCGGAACGGTAGCCGGCAGTTATCCTGCATTCTACCTTTCCGGTTTTCAGCCGGTCAAAGTATTGAAAGGCAAACCTACTATTGGCAAAGGAGCCAGTTTGCCACGAAAGATTCTGGTGACGCTGCAATTTGGCTTTTCCATTTTGCTGATCATATCCATGTTTGTTATTTATAATCAGATTCAATTGGCAAAAGGTCGCGACATCGGTTATTCACAAGAGAACCTGATCACTGTTCCACTAAACAAAGATTATCACGACAATGTGAAACATATTAAGGTGGAGCTGCTCGCGTCTGGAGCAGTAGAGTCTATGGTCAGAGTCAACAGTGCAATCACCGACATCAACTCAAACAACTTTGTTGGCTGGCCAGGCAAGCCAGATGACTTGAAAGTAATTTTTACCACTATAGT
>DASYTA010000127.1:0-3431 GCA_036002745.1 Cyclobacteriaceae bacterium
AAAGCCTTTACACCCCACTTTAAAACTTCACGTTTCATCTTCTGTTCCACGAACGATAGCATGAAAAAGGTATATCGTTCGGCAACAAATTTGCCAAATAGATTTTTGTATTTATTCATTACAACTGCATCCTTTCGAAGATTCTCGATAAGAAATAGATCACGAGCTACTATTTCCTCTGCCCTTATCGTGCGTAAACTTCTTTGATCATGATGAACAACCGCACACGTTACTTCATTTGAGTATAACATCTTAAAGCGGCTTATCAATCGTATCCAAAGCTCCCAGTCTTCAGAAGAAGCCAAAACGCGATTCTCTTCGAATGGAAACTGAATCGCTATTTCTTTTTTCAAAAAAACAACATTAGGGCTCAGTATATTGTCGAATAATATTTTACCTGCAATTGAGTCATCGAATTGATTAACGCGATCGAATGTCGTATTGTCTTCTCTTCGGTGATCATATGCTAAATGAAAAAAAACAGCATCATTTTCATTTATAAATTTATAAGCAACAGCTAAGTGATTGGGATACATTAAATCATCAGAGTCAAAAAAATTTATGAACTCACCTCTTGCTTCTGCAACTCCATAATTACGAGCCGCTCCGCGTTCTTCATTATTTTTTTTGAAATAATGAATACGTCTATCTTTAAAAGCTTTCACTACTTCCTCTGTATTGTCTTTGCTGCCATCATCCACCACAAGAACTTCAAAATCAGTAAATGATTGTCGCAAAACAGACTCAAGTGTTTTTGCAATGAAATGTGCCCGGTTATAGGTGGGAATAACAATTGAAAAAACTGGCGATTCCTGAATCATTATTGGTTAAGAGAATTGTACTGTTGAATCACTTTTTCAATACTAAAACGTTCCAACACAGATTTTCGCAAATTTTCTCCAATATTATTAAGTAAGTTTTTGTCTCTGTAGTTCTGAACAATAATGTTCGATGCTTCTTCAACAAACTTGTCTGGCTCAACCAAAAAACCATTTTTGCCGGGAACGAGATAGTCTTCAAAATCGCCTACGCCGTTACAAGCTATAACAGGCAGACTCACAAGCCCCGCTTCTTTAATAGCAACACAGCTTGAATCAAGTAATGAAGGATGCAGAAAAAAATCGGCTGCTGCCATGAATTCCAGTACATTGTCCACATAGCCAGGCATGAAAACGGTTTGCTGCAGTTCTAATTCATCAATAAGAAATTCCAATTGTTCCTGCATTTCACCCTTGCCGAGCAGAACTACTTTTACATCTAATCCAAGAGTTCTCAGTCTTCTGGCAGTTTTGAGAATTAAGTCAGGGCGCTTGAATGCTGTTAGCCGACAGGCCGCCAAAAGAAAGATATCCGCCTTGAATAGATTTTGGATGTTGGTTACTTGAGCTTTATCAGGTCTACTATAAAGACTAAAGTCGTAGCCAAGATCAATGTGAATTATCTTATAAGAAGGAATGTTTTCTTTTTCGATCATGTACTTTTTAGCATGACTGGAAACCACAATTATTTTTCGCGCGAGCTTGTAAGTAAATCGATAGTATAAATCCTTATCAAATTTATATAGCATACCTTCATCGATGTGATGCCTGCACAAGTAGGTTTTTCCTTTGATGAAATACTGACCAATGGATGTTACGAAGTTTGCGGGTTCTAAATGACTGTATATAATTTGAATATCATTTTTCCAGCAAAACGTGATGAAGTAAAGAATGTGACGAAAATAATACCACCATCCAGTACGCTTCCCTGGTATAACATAGGAGGATGCTTGAACTCCATTGGCATTTAAAAAGTCATTGATCTGGTACCCTTCATGTTGACTCAAACACATAACTTTATGCCCCTGGTTCCGGAAAGCAATCATCAACGATTCATTGTCGCGTGAACGTTGATTGAAAGGGGCATAAAAAAGGATGACTGACATAAACGGCAGCGATTCGACAGATTACCTAAGTCTGAAAAATACCATCTTAATCACTAACATTGCATAAATCATTTCTATTTCTTGTTTAGCAAATTTATGTCTATTAAAGCCAGCGGAGAAATTTTTAAAAATGGCCATATCCCGTCCCTAGACGGTTTCCGAATGATCTCAATTTGTTTAGTCATCTTCAGTCATTTAATTCTTCGATCTCAAAATCCCTACCTGCTCAACTTACAATTTAATTTAGGTCAATTCGGTATTCTTGGTGTTAGAATTTTTTTTATCATCAGTGGATTTCTTATCACCTTTCTGCTCTTAAAAGAAAAGGCTAAAACTGGTACAGTCAATTTAAGATACTTTTACATAAGAAGAATATTGAGAATATTTCCCGTGTTTTTTTTATACCTGATCGCTCTCCATACACTAAACCATTTTCTAAATTTGAATATCCCGCTCTCAAATTTTCTGGGTGCCGCCTTATTTATCCAAAACTTTGGCATCTGGGGAGACAACTGGTATTTAGCCCACACATGGTCGCTGGCTGTGGAGGAGCAATTTTACATTGCATGGCCTATTATTTTTCTTTTCGTTCCGGTAGCCACTCTAAAAAGAAAAAGAGTGCTCTGCTTCGTCCTAATGTTGGGGATTTTTATGCGCTCATTTCACTACAAATTCCCGGATATTGCTGATTATTTTCTTGCAGAATTCATCATGTATGCTGATTTCCTTTTCGCAGGATGCTACATAGCCTGTCTTCAGTTTTACAACAGACAAACCGTGGTTGATTTTATTAACAACATCAGTCCAAAGCTCGTATACATTTCCATTTTGGCAATATGTATTTTTACTTTGTTTGAATTTCATCCTATTTATGACAAGGTATTTATTCCTTTATCCGGAACGGTTATTCTAATATGCGTCAGCTTCTTGTTGATTTATTTCACGGTTCGTGAAAAATCACCAGGTTTCAGATTGTTAAATTTGCCTGTCGTGATCTTTATCGGTCAATTATCTTATAGCCTGTATCTATGGCAGCAATTGTTTTTTGGTAACACAGGTTTATGGTTGAACGAAGCTCCCGAAAATATTGTAATGATTTTCATAGTTGCTCTATTCTCATATTATGTTGTTGAAAAACCTATTTTAAAAATCAGGGAAAAATTCCGGCCTACCCAATAGGCAAAACGGTTTGTCGATATCAACTGTCGTTCTTAGTTAAGTTGGATATTCTTTGCATACAGGTAATCGTCTATTACTCGGTTCCCGCTTTGACGCACCGTAACCTCAAATCCGTTCGCTTCCAAAAATGATTTTACCTTTTCTTTCGTCATGTAGAACTCACCGTGATTATGATAAACTTGACGAAAATCATGACAGGAGATACACATATTTCTAATCATGCCGATGGATTCACTCATGCCTTCAATAAGATACTGTTCAGCTCCTTCAATGTTAGATTTGAGAAAATCAATTCGTTCGATTTTGTTTTCCTTAACAAGTTGATCTA
>DASYTA010000128.1:0-2052 GCA_036002745.1 Cyclobacteriaceae bacterium
AGTACACCTAGCAACGAAATCATGAGAAGACCCAAAGCCACCAAACGCAAAACGATAAATTTTTGTTTGCGCTGAAATTCCTTATAGACAAAAAACAAAAAGAGAGTTGACGCAATACCAATGATTACTGAAATTGAAAAAATAGGAGAGAAGCTCATCAAGGAATTATTCATTTCGAATTCTTTCAAAGCTTTTTAAAAATTCCTGATCTAACTTAGTTATGCCTGCTGATTGCTTATTTGGAGAGGCGGGCTGCTGGGGAAGAACATTCCAAAAAGATTTTCTTATCTGCAGTAGATCATCACGCATCTGATCGCCTGATACTTCGCCATCGGATAATGATTTTAATAGCGACAAACTTTTCAAATAAATCAGAGGCTTTTCGATTGCTACCATAGACAATTCCTGCCCCGCTTTGGAAAGAGTGACTTTGTCTTTATTTGAAAGTGTATTTGCATTCTCTGCTAGCATTTTTTCAACAGTGATCAATGCCTGACGAATGGCGGGATAATCCTGTTCTGAATGTAATTGATTTGAATTTGTATTTGTTTTTACCTCCGACAAATCCGCTGTTAAACGCTTTTCTTCCTTTAGCGGAGGAGGATCAAAACCAGACCGATGAACATAAACTCTCGAATCATTGCTAATCTCTTTCAATAAGTTCAACGCTTTGTATTGATAAGGCAACGACTTCTCTGGTTGATATAACCGAAGGTAAAGCTCAGCGTCCCACATAATCGTTACAGCGGCTTTTAGTTTCGCTTTTAAAGATTGAATAAAGAATGTCGACTCTTCAGAATTATCGTGACTATGAACAAATGCCTTTATGGGGTCGTCCTTCTCTTCCGGGTTTTTAACTTCATCATGCTTGTGCGAATCCTTTTTTTGTTCGACCAAATTGTGTTCGTTCTTAGTGTCATGAATATGTCCATATTGTTTAGTCACATCTTGATCATCCTCGTCTGTATGTATCGCTTGTTGTCCAATTCCACCTTCGTCTTCTTCACCCAGAAACTGTCCATATCGAAGTCGTAACACTTTTTGATCATAACCGAGTTCGTTGCTAGTCGAATTGAATTCTAACTTCGAAATTCGCTTCTTGTCACGTAACAGTTTTTCTGTGTCGATGATAATTTGCCTTTGACTTCGAAAATATTCTGGCATCAGATCGACACCAAGTCCACTATCGACCGAGTTGATTTCGGTGGCCGTATCTTGCACGGCGATGAAAAAAGTTTCTGTGCGACTATAATTAGGCAACGGAATTTTGTTGTCCCAGGCTTCCGCATAGAAATAAAGTTCGTCGCCAGGCTCAAGGCCAAGTTTCTTTAAATCCAGGGATCGTGAAGCAACAACATTTTTTCCGGAAATTTTTTGTGGTGAGGTAAAACGCAATTTCTCTTCTCTAAATTTTACAGATTCACCACTTCCCTTAGATACCGTCGCAATAAGCATCCCATCACTGACTCCATAATCATCACTGATCGATGAGCTTACGTTTAACGGATTAAGATCATTGTACTTTAGCTTTGTGAATTGCTGCAGGTTTTTCAGTTCCACTTTTGGTGGTTGATCTTTAATCACTTCTAATTGATAAAAATCAGAACGATGAGTGCTATTGCTATCCGTCCATTGAATTTGATAAAAACCAGACTCAAATATTTTTTTTTCTACTGCATAGTCTTTTGCTTCTGCCTTTATTGAATCTTTCCCTGAGAAAATCAGCTTGACTTCTTTTGGTCTTTCTGAAAACTCAATTTGCCAGCGTATGCTGCCTCCTTCAGCAAATTGAAGATCAAGATTATTAGATGTTGATGATTTTAAACCAGTGTAGGCTGGCGGAATTACGGTGATAGAAAGAGAACGAATCGAAACGGATTGAGCTCCCTCATTAAGAACATTGATCTTTTCAGCAGAAATCGAGTTGTTTGATTTTTCTTTTCTAGAATTTAAGAATGAGGAGGCTACAAAAAAAAGCGCAAAAGAAATAATAAAGATTGCACAGGAACGAACCAAATGATGAGGGAGCTTTACCGATGGATAAATAAGATT
>DASYTA010000129.1:0-10019 GCA_036002745.1 Cyclobacteriaceae bacterium
TCTCTGTAAATTGATTCTTTATCTCGTGTTTTTAATAAGTTTATGGCTGCTTCGAATTTATGTTCATCGAAGCCTTCGGTAGCAATCATCCTTTTACCCAATTGCAATTCCTTCTCGTTCACGGTGCCGTCTGCACAAATCAAAAGGTAATAAAGTCCTGTAATTGTCTCCCGATAGTCCATAGATAGTTAGCCCATCTTGCTGAGGCGTGAAGGTAGGAAAAATCTAATGGATGTTTTGCTACTGTTTTTTCCGACTCACCAAAACACTCGCTTTACGACACACACCGCCGATGGGAGGATTGAATTTTGAAATTTTTACTTCAACTTTAATAGCGCTATCGAACGATTGTAAAATTTTTTCCGCGATTGCGTGCCCAACCGTTTCCAGGAGCTTCGAGGGTTTCTCCATTTCATTCTTCACCAGAGAATACAAATCTTCGTAGTTGATGGTGCCACTGAGGTCATCCTGAAAAGCAGTGTCCTGAAATTCAGTCTCTACATCAATGTCAACTTCAAATTTATTCCCTGAAGATCGTTCGTGCGGATATACACCGTGATAGGCATGAAACTCAAGCCCTTCCAGCGCTACTTTTCCCTTCATTGAATTTCGTCAAAGAACGAGCGCTGAATTTTCATGGCTTCTGCCATACTGGAAGTAGATGTGGGCTCAGGTTGAGAAGACTCTGCTATAGGCTTAACAACTGGTGTTGCTTGTTGTTTTATTTCAGCTTCTACTTCTGCGTTGGGGAAAAGTGATTTTTTTGTTTCGCGTTTTGCCAAAGCTAAATGTTGATCAGGATCAAACTCACGGCTTGCCGCCTTGGCGCGATCGATGCGATCGATCGTTTCATTGGCTAGTCGTTTTAAGTCTGAGAGTAGATTTTCTTTATGTAGTTCAAGGTTTTTGTAATGCTGACCGAGAGACTTTAACCGCTCCTCCATTTCAACGAGCATTTGTTTTGAAATTGCTTCCGCTTCTTCGATAGTATTTTTAGCTCGCCTTTTCGCTTCATTAATCAAGGCATCGGCGTTCATCTGATTTTCACGCAGAATCAATTCGGCTGTTTTGTTTGCTTGATCAATGACATTCGCGCCGGTGTCTTCGGCAGTTTTTAAAGTTTTAAATAGGGAGCTTTCCACCTCGCGAAGTTTATTTACTTCGCGCTCGGTAGTCTCTAATCGGATGCGCATTTCTTTTGTCTCGTCAAGAGTTCGTTCCCATTCCTGAGAAAGAGACTGTAAGAATGCATTTACTTCATCCTTATCGTATCCACGCATCTTTTTTTCAAAATCCTTCTGGCGGATTTCAAGTGGTGTAATTTTCATAATAGCAGTTTTTTAAAGTTTAAAAAATATCTTGTTCAAGAGTTTAAAAAATCGGGCCAACTGCCCGGTTGTCAATACTTTAAAAGAATATTTACAAAAATAGTAAATCCCAGGCAGAAATGGTACGGTCATCGCTGGCACTTACCAATTGGTTATTAAACGCGGTCCAGAGCAGTTTGTTCACCGAAGTGCCGTGTCCGGCATACCTGCCTTTATCAATTACTTTTAGCAGCCTTAAATCCTTTGTATCCCACACCTTAATTGACTTATCCATGCTGGCTGTGGCCAAAAATTTTCCATCAGGAGAGAACGTAAGGTGGTTGATGGCGTACATGTGGGCCGCTACTTCCTCAGCTAAACTATAATCTGACTTCACATCCCAAGCTTTCAAGTGAGCATCGCGTGAGCCGCTGAATAAATAATTTCCATCGGGTGAATAGCAAACGGCAAACACTGAATTCTTATGCGCTTTTATTTCTTGTTTCAATTCGAAGTTATCTGAATTAAAAATGCGAATAGCGTTATCACTGAAACCCACGGCAACTTCGCCCTTCGCCGCATTTACGGAAATGGCACGGGCGCTTTTCTCCGAACTTTTAATTCTTTTTTTAATCATCCACTTATCTAAGTCAACTATAATAATCGTGCCATCTCCTGTAGCAATAACGAGGTCGTTTCCTAAAGATTGTATATCGAAAATATATGATGAGGTGATTTGCAACGAGGCCAGTTCCTTTTTGTTTTGATAATCGATTAAATGGATACCCGAAAAATTTTGTCCGGCTACCAATAATTTTTTATCAGCCAGGTGCAATAGTGAATAAATTGAGTTGGGCAACTTAGCAATTAGATTGCCGTCACCAGGGTTTTGAAGATCCCATTGCACAACCATGCCATCCCCTGCACCTGAAAAAAAAATGTGCGGCTGGTCGCTCGGTTGTAACGTATAAACACAATCGCGATGACCTGTGAAAGAATGCAATTTGTTGACTTGAATCGTACTCAAAATTTTGAAATCAATTTATTTTACCAAAATTGAACCATTAAAGACGGAATATCAATGCCCTTGAAAGAAATTCATCAAGTTCGAGACCAAAGTGGCTGGGCTATTTGGCATATTGAAGAGAGCTTGGAAGACTTCTCTAACAAAATTATCGGCACCCCGCCGAAAGAAATTACGCATGAAAATAAAAAGTTAGAGTGGCTTGCAGCGAGGCATTTAGTTTTGTCTTTGTCGAACCATTTGGGTCTTCGTTATTTTGGTGTGAAGAAAGATGTTTTTGGAAAACCTTTTCTTGAAAAATACCCTCACCATCTTTCACTCTCCCATTCGTTCCCTTATGTGGCGGTACAGATTGATCATGATCAACCGGTAGGCATAGATCTGGAGCAACCCAAAGCAAAGATTCTGAAAATCGCTCCACGTATTTTTTCACCTATTGAGTTGAAAGATGCAGGAACTGATGTTATTAAACATACTGTGTATTGGTGTGCGAAAGAAACGATGTACAAAATCCATGGGAGAGGCAGTCTACACTTTTCCAGTCAACTTAATATCGAACCTTTTTTATTGCAGGAAGAGGGAAGTTTAAAAGGGGTAATCACAGAAGGGAAAAAAATACATGTGAACCTGGATTATAAAATTGAGCCAGATTTTATCCTTGTAAAGACCGGCAGAAATAACTAGCTGTCAATGGTTTCTTTTAGTCTTCTAATTGCTGAAACTTTAGATAGACTGCCAAGACTCTCAGTTCAAGGCTTGTTTCAATGAAGAAGAAATACTTTATCTTTACCTTTTCAAAAACCGCCAAATGAGGTCACTTTACCTATTCCTGTTTTGTCTTACTAATCTAATCTCTTTCGCTCAAGAAATCAGCCCACGTTATGAGTTGGTGAAAATGAACGACAATGTGAATACGCGTTACAATGAAGTATCACCAATTGTTTCCCCCGATGGAAAAAGTCTATACTATTTTGTAAGCAATCATCCACAAAATACATACGGTAAAGACAATAGTCAGGATATTTGGGTTTCCACTTTGGACAGTAAAGGTGAATGGACAAAGGCCGAACATCTCGGTTCGCCCTTCAATCAAAACCGCTTCAATCAGGTATTTAATTTCATGGCTGATGGTACGCTGTTTATTCGCGGAGGAGATTCACGGAATTCACCTGGATTTTCAATCGCGCGTCAATCGGGAGGTTCCAATGAACTTTCTATCACCGATTTTGACAGGATGAATAAAGGCGTCTTTTACGGTGCCTCACTTTCAGCCGATGGCAGACAGATGATTATTTATTTTGCTGAAAAGGCAAATGATAAATTCAGCGATTTGTATTTAAGTACTCGTCAACCCGATAATCATTTTTCTAGACCGGTAAAATTAAAGATCAGCTCAGTAGCTGACGACTTTGCACCATTCATTGCCCCCGACCAAAAGACATTGTATTTCGCCAGCAACCGGTTTGCTAAAGATCGCGTGGGCGGCATCGATGTTTATAAAACCACTCGTTTGGATGAAACCTGGCAAAACTGGAGTGAACCTGTAAACTTAGGTAGACAAGTAAACACACCTTCCGACGATGCTTATTTTACAATCGATTCAAAAGGAAATATTTTCACGGCACGTTCGGGTGCGAAAGTGGATGGAGGAAATTATGATCTGCTGATTCTTAGGCCACGGAATATTAACATCATTCTTTCTGGAATGACGTACAACGAAAAAACAAAGCAACCCATACCAGCGACTGTTGATGTTAAGCTTAAAGAATTAAAACAGCCTATCAATTTGAAATCAGCAGCTGCCGGAAAATTTGAAACTCGAATTCCCGAAGTGGATGGTTATTCTATTGCAGCAAGTTCCTCCGGCTTTCTTCCTTATGCCAAAGATTTTAAAATACCACGCTTGAACAGAGACACCACGTTGCATGTCGATATTTATCTTACACCATTAGCTAAACAACTTGTGTTGGCTGGAGATGTGATCGATAAAAAGACTAACAGCAAAGTAGCCGCTGCGAAATTGTCGATTGTTCAAAAAAGTTCATCAGCTGGATTTTCGCCGGCGGTGAATGGTGGAAGTTACAGTCAAGACATACCGAGTTTAGGTTGGTATGTTTTGAGTGCCACAGCGGAAGGATATTTGAATGCAGCTGATAGCGTTCAAGTAACGGATGATAATACCATTCCAGCGGTAAAAAATATTTACATGTCTGAGATTGAAGTAGGGATGACGGTACGCTTGAAAAATATCTATTTCGATTTTGATAAGACTACCCTTCAGCAAGTATCGTACACTGAATTGAACAAAGTCGTTGATTTCCTAAAGCAAAATCCTAAAATCTCGGTTGAGATTTCGGGCCATACCGACAGCAAAGGTTCTGACGAATACAATTTGAATTTGTCACAAGGACGATCACAATCTGTGGTGGATTATTTAATAAGCCAGGGAATTGATACATCTCGCCTGCAGGCGCATGGATATGGAGAGACTAAACCTATCGATACGAACGACTCTGAAGAAGGTCGCGCGAATAACAGAAGAGTTGAATTTACGATTCTAAAAATTTAATGACTTCTGGGTTAACGATCGTTCTCCCAGCCATCAAATTCACGAAGACAGTCCAGGCATTTAAAAACCATTTGATTTGGAAAGAGTATACCAGAAGAAAGCGCTGCCAAAACTCTCATCGGTTTATCTTCATCAGTTAGGTCTCGGTTGACATTTACGGATTGACAATAAGGACAACTTCTTTCTACAGAAGTCTCTGTAAGAGTTTCCGTTACCAAATCAAAATCTTGCTCGAAAATATACAGCCGCACACCTGGAAAAACTTCATTGCGAAAGGGGTAAAGTCCAACGAAATTCTCGTCTGTTAGAAAGCACGGAATTCCATACGCATCGAGTTTTGTCTTAGCCAGATTGGCTTGCATTACAGTGTCGTAGGCTTTGAAAACAATTATTTTTTCTTGTTGATCCTCCATTTCGAGTGATTTCGACTAGTATTCACACAATCATGTGAGTTTACTTTCTATTAAAATTACCAATTTAGATAGACAAGAAAAACGAATTGTATGAACACAAAATTCAGTAATAAGATGATCGCTTTGCTTTTTGCAACGGCAATTGTCTTAATAATTATCCTTGCGAAAATTTAATCAGGCTTTTTAGTCTTCCTACCTGTTTTAAGTTTTGTTAATGTTTCGCGCACGGCAATGGCGGGGAGTGTTTGTTTATTTTTCATGATGTACATCGTGAGCGGCGCTCTATTAAGTTTCACCATACTTCGCAGCGTCCATGAAATCGCTTTGGTAATCAGTACTTCTTTTTCTGATTTTAATTGATCGATCAACTTCAATGCCAGCACTTGAACGCGTTTATCATCTGTTCGTGTAAGCGGTTTACATAGCAACACTAACGAAGCTCTTCGCTTGTTGATGTTTTTGCTATTGTTCAATTTCAGTAATAGCTTTTTCCACAAACTCCATTGTTCAAGCACTTGTATTATTTTAAAATGCCCGTAGCAGAGTGTATCTACTTCTACCCAACCAATAAGATTATTTAACCAACGGTCGTAAATTTTTGGATCGAAGATAAGTTGATCTTTGGAGGCATAGTCCAACAAAATGCCCGCTGTCAATTTCTCTGTTGATGAAGGAGCCTGAATCAATGAAGTAAGCAAAGCAATAAATTCTTTTGGAGAGAGTTGATTTGCTCTAAACCAGGTGCGCACGGTGATGCGCAGAATGGGGTTGCTAATGGGATAGCGCGGGTGGCTGTTGCCGAGGTAATTGTCCTGGAACGTATGCTTTGTGGGTTTGCCTGATTTTTTGACAATCTCTGAAAGGAGTTCAGCATGAAGGGTTTGTATGCGAGTGGCCATGGGAAATAAAATTTTTGCCCTGTGGGAGCTTTCAGTATTTTTGCAGTGAATTAAGGGAATTTAGTCCTTAATTTCCATTAATGGTTCCGTAGTACAATGGATAGTATTTCAGATTCCGATTCTGAAGATGTAGGTTCGATTCCTACCGGGACTACTAAAGATGGCGCTCGCTTCAAACCCGTCATACGCTTAGAACAAGAAATCAAATCGAGCCACAGGGGCAAATGACCTTACAGCCCAAACTACATTTCTTGATAACAATTTGATAATATTTGATTTGTATACTTGGCATTTCGGTTATTTGAACCCTTTGAAATGCTAAAATTTTTTAGACTTAACTCCATCCGTTACCGGATGCTTTCGGGCTTTCTCTTTCTAACAGCGATCATTCTGGCGGTAGGTATTGTTTCCGTTGATACTTTTGGTAGAGTCAACCGTATCGCTAACCTACTAAGACTCATTAACCAATTAGAGGTACACACCCTCAATCTTATTAAAGCGGATAACGATTTTTTCGGATTTGAATCCACAAACGAAAAATATTTCCAAACAGGAACAAGCAGATTCTTAAATAGACGAGATAGTCTAAGGTCAATTGTACAAAAGGAAATGGTGATGACTTTGTCTCATGTTGAAAAAGAAAGGTATCCTTTAAGCGGCCACATTAATAAAATTGATAGCATCTTCAATGAGTATAATATAAAGTTTAAAGAACTTGAAAAGCTTGTTTTTATTCGTGGATTTAAAGACTACGGGCTGGAAGGTGAAATGCGTTTGCATGCACATGCACTCGAAGTTCGTCCTTACAGTCTCGAAGTACTTTTACTTAGAAGACATGAAAAGGATTTTTTACTTAGACATGACACTATCTACTGTCAAAAGTTTACAGAAGCGAGTAACAAGCTCATGTCAATCTTAAAAAAAAATAGTACAACCAATCCGCAATTCATTTCACATCTTAAAGCCTACACGAATATCTTTAGGAAAAGAGTTGACCTTGAAAAAAAAATCGGATTAGGAAGTGCATCAGGCTTGAGAAACGATCTCAATCAATTGACATTCTCTTTTGGTCGCCAGTTCTCCGCTTTAAATGAAATTTCAGATACTCTGTATTCTTCACTTCAAGAACGGGCAAATGTTTTTTACATCATTATGATCTTTGGAGCGATATTGTTTTCACTTCTCTCGGGTATTTGGATCTCTAAACAACTTTCAGAGCCTATTGCTCGACTTTCAAAAATTGCTGATGCCGTTGCTTCTGATTCTTCGGAGACCGGTGGTATGACTTTAAGTAATGCTGCTTACGAAATTGAAGTCCTCACTAATGCATATGTTACACTGATTGATCAAAGAAATAAACAGCTTCGCGAGATAAAGGAGCAGTCGGTTTTGTTGAAGTCGCATTACGATGAGGTCGATAAGCTAAATAATGAATTAGATAATTTTCTTTACAGCACTGCGCATGATCTAAGATCGCCCCTGGCATCTCTGTCTGGTCTCGTTCGTTTGATGAAAATGGAAAATAAGCAAGACGACTTTAAACCTTACCTTGACATGATGCAAGGAAGTATTGAAAGACAGGAAGGTTTTATTTCGCAGATTGTAAACTATTCAAAAAATAAGAAACTCGATATTCATCCGGAGTTGATTGATCTAAAAGAATTGACCGAAAATATTTTTCAGGATAATGAATTTATTGCTGAGGGCGTACATATTCAGAAGTTCGTTTATTACAAGAATGATGCTCCTTTCTACTCCGACCGAGGTCGCGTACAGATCGTTTTCAATAATTTAATTTCGAATGGTATTCGATATGCCGATTCCAACAAAACGGATCAATTCATCCAGGTGAAAATTCATACCACAAAAACCGAAGCACATATTGAGTATACCGACAATGGGGTAGGTATCGCACCAGAGCATGTGGATAAAATTTTTAATATGTTCTACCGCGCTAACTTACAATCGAAAGGGTCTGGCCTGGGATTGTTTATCCTTAAAGAGGCGGTGATCAAGCTGAATGGTAATGTGACTGTTGAATCACAGGAACAAAAAGGTACAACGTTTGTCATTACATTGAAGAACCTCATCGAACCCAAAGCGATAAAAGAACCGCTGATCAATAATGATTCAGAACGAAAGCAATTGATTGAATTAACTTCGTGACCTTACGGTAAATTCATCAAACCATAACGCTGGCCTGCCCAATTACTTTTTGAAAGGAGCATCGGAAGTAAGCGTGATTCTCAGCGCATGATTCAATCTTGACTTTTCATCTGTTTCAGGCGAGCCGGTAAATGAAGGTTGGTGCATATAGCCAATTTCCAGATGCCACTCTTTTGCTTTGTCTAGATCAATACCGAGACCGGCAAACGCTCTGTTCTGATCGAGCGGGCGATCGATGTGATTGAATAGCAACCACACTTCGTCATACAAAATACCATACAGCGTTTCATTGATGGTAAATGTTTTCTTCACCATGACGATAGCTGACGTTTCATATTGATAATGATCAAATGAGTTGGCGAGTGGATCAGTTTTCCTTCCAAGCCATCGCTCCTCCAAACGAAAACGAAACTGCCAAAGTCCTTTTGGTTTTTGCAAGCGGATCAGATACTGTTGGAAGATTCGATAGTCAGGCCAGTTGTAAGGAAGCGAAGCATCATCGTATGGATAATTGTATTGATAAGCTAAACCTCCAGTAATTCTGTTTCCATTTTTCAGATAATAGTTGAGACCTATTCTCGCGAATAAAGCATTCTGTTTTAAAATCACATCCTGTCGAATCCAATACGATTCAATCCACAAGCCCCAAGGTTTCCCTTCTTGAAATCGATGATAGGCATCGTAACCATACCAGCCGGTAAAATTCACTGGGTAAGATTGAGCTTCCAGCTTTGATGCAAGCATCAGCCCGGAAACAACAATCAATAAAACGATTATAAATTTCCGTTTCATCTTGAGTTTCAAAATATAATTAAAAGTAAATGCAATCACTATTGAAATGATGTTAACACGTTACTTAACCGTTAACTCACATAAAAACAGATTCGTTGATTCGAATTATTTGTTATCTTCAATTCGGCAAGTAACGGTTTCATTTAAAAAAGGAGTTTATGCAAAAATTGATCTTAGCAGTATCATCTTCCTTCTTTTTTGCAACGGTTCCGTTTGTGTTTATTCAATTTCGAGAGAGGCAGTAGTCTTCATTTATCCCGTCATAGTTAGGCTTTGTCTATAGTGGCACTTAGGTGTTTGTGAGAATTGTTCGCTGAATTTAAAGAATTACTAATGAAGTTTTTTGATAGTGTGTTGTGTGCATACTAGCCTAAAGATTTAAACGATTTCAATAGTGGTGTTTGATAAAAATGAACCAGAACAACCCTTCCATGAATATTAAAATTATATGCAATCAAATTAAACTCTATCCTCTATGATGAAAACAAGTTCTTTACTAGTGTGTCTTTTCTTGTGGGTGGGATGCCACGCACAACAAAGCAAACCAAATATTTTGGTTTTATGGGGTGATGATATTGGTACTACCAATATCAGCGCTTATAGTGATGGTCTCATGGGTTACACTACACCCAACATTGATCGTCTCGCAGATGAAGGTCTTCGCTTCCTTCATTATTATGGTGAGCAAAGTTGCACGGCAGGACGTGCCGCTTTTCTTACCGGTCAGCATGGTATTCGCAGTGGACTTACTAAAGTTGGTTATCCGGGTGCACCGATGGGCATGAACCAATTGGATCCTTCTATTGGAGGTCTGCTTAAAAATCTTGGTTATGTCACGGGTCAATTTGG
>DASYTA010000130.1:0-5566 GCA_036002745.1 Cyclobacteriaceae bacterium
CAATCGGCCTTGGTGGAAAAAAGTAGCCGTGATCACCGGTACACTCTCCGGCATTCTTAGTATTGTTCAAAGCCAGGATCCGAATAAGGATGTGAGTATAGTGGCGGCTGCCGTATCGCTTGTATCAATCACAGTAACAAACCTTCCCAGCCTAAAAGAAAAAACACTTACAAGCTTAAACGACAAGATCGCTAACTCAAAAGGGAGGATCGAACTCATCCAGGAAAAAGAGTCTGACTTCAGGGCCAACTGGTCTTTTGATATCGACCGTTCAAGTTTCGACAAGTTGAAAGCTGACATTCTTGAACGAATCAACAAGGGTGAGGCAAAACGAAAAGAAGATGTGTGCTCCCTCTTAACAGACAAAACTCTAAGAAGAAAAATCGAAAAGCTTATCCGAGCAAAAAGCAGTTCGACTAACAATATGTCTGATCTAAAGAGCATATTCAATTGTCCGACTGGTTACAAATAAAAAAAGAATTCCAAAATCTTCATCTAAAGATTTGCTTTAGATTCCACTCCTACCTTCACTAGGTGATTAAGAAATCGAATCCGCAATAAATTGATAGCACTTAATTGAAAACGATATGAGAAATCCTGCGGTAAGTATACTCCTGGCAATATTTCTGCTGGGCTCAGTCAGCCTGCTATTCGTTGCAAAAAATGCAAACAATGGTCTTGACGAAGATCTCAAAGTAACAAAGTCAGATCTCCATTCTATAATGAAAATAAAGGAGCATCTAGATGACGAGGTTAATAAATTCAAAAGCAAAAGCGATTCACTCGCACTCAAAAATGAGGCGTTAGAAAAGTCCCTCACTCAGGTGAATTCAAGACTTTCTGCTCGAGACGGTGAGATTTGGAGAACCAAAAAAACAACCGACGAAATAAATAAAAAGTATAACGACTTGGCCGCTTCGCAAAATGATTTGAATAAGCAACTGGCAACCTTCAAGACCCTGAACGAGCAACTCGGTCAAGACAATAAAAAACTTTTGTCAAAAAATGCCTCCTTAAGTGATGCAAATCAGCAACTGACAGAACAACTAGTAATTGCCAAGACAGGCGCTAAAGACAATATTCTCATTGAGTCAATGACTAAGAGCGGAAAATTAAATTTGAAAGGAAAAAGAGTCAGGAAGATAGTAGCTTCTCTGAATATGCAAAGTGAGATGAAAAGCCCAACCTTCAGAGTCTTCGATCCTAGCGGCACTCAATTGTCTGAGCTATATGGAATATTCGATTTAAAACGCATTAATGAAACTTCCGCTAACTCTCCATCCGTCAATTCCATGAAGATTGAGCTGACTTATCTTCTATCAAAAAAAATTGGCCCTGGTTTATACAAGATCGAAATGTTAAATGAAAATAAGCACGTAGGGAATTTATTGGTGAGGTTTAGGTAAAGTTTAGTTAGGTTAGATTCCAGGTACAGGCCAATCCAAATTGGATTGGCCTTTCTATTATAAGAAGATTTGCCGCTTAAATCAATTTTGTTATTTAGCAGCAAGGACATTTATAAATTGACAAACTACAATTCGAACGACAATGAAGGTTCTAGTAATTGAAGACGAGAAGGAATTACTGAATTCCATTTCCACTTATCTGAAGATGGAGGGATATATAGTCGAGGAGGCCAGAGATTATCAAGAAGGCTCTGAAAAAATTAATCTCTACGAATATGATTGTATACTCGCCGACATCGGACTCCCCGATGGCAACGGACTAAGGCTAGTTGAGCTCCTTAAATCAAAGCAGTCCAATACAGGTGTGATGGTTATTTCTGCTCGCAATTCCATTGAAGACAAGATCACAGGCTTAGATATTGGAGCGGATGATTACTTAACGAAGCCTTTTAACCTATCGGAACTAAATGCAAGAATAAGATCCATTCTCAGGCGCAGAAAATTTGACGGCAAAAAGGAAATTGAGTTTCATGAAATTCGGACAAATCCTGAAACGCTCCAGGTTTTTGTGAATGATAAAATTGTTCTTCTTACAAAAAAGGAATTTGACTTGCTCATCTACTTCATTGCCAACAAGAATAAGGTATTAACAAAAGAGTCCATCGTAGAACACTTGTGGGGGGACTACATCGATTCTGCCGATTCATTTGATTTTATCTATGCCCATGTAAGCAACATGCGCAAGAAGCTGGTTGAACATGGGGCAACTGATTATCTGCATACGGTGTACGGGGTTGGGTATAAATTCACTGATCACGACTAATCAATGAAACTCCTCAACAAAACGAATATCTTTTTTTTAGGCGTATCGTTAATTATTTTCTCTTTAGGCGGAATCCTGTTTTATTTATTGTTTCAAATCACGATCGATAATGGAATCAATGCAAAACTTCACGAACGAAAAGAGTACAACCTAAAACAAATAGTTCGGTCTGACAGCATGATGCTACTCTTTCAAAAGTACACTGATGTATTAAGTATCAAGCCGGTTGATAAAATCATTTCCGAAAAAGAAAACTTGTCGGACACCTTAATTTACGATTCCGTCGATAACCAATTTATTCAATACCGCCAACTCTCTTTTTTCAAACAAGTTAACGGCCATAATTATTTCATTCAGGTGAGAAGGGCTATTTTGGACCATACCTCGCTTCTTAAAGATGTATTCATTTTGGAGGGATTACTTTTCCTGGCATTTATAACTGTATTAACCATTGTGAATAATCAAGTTTCAAAAAAACTATGGACACCCTTCTACTTCATTCTCGATAAGATCAACAATTATAAGATTGAACTCGCACAAAATTTGTCGTTACCGAGGAGCTCTATAAATGAATTTAATGAGTTGGCAATTGCCATTGAGAAGATGTCGACCAAAATCAACGATGAATTTAACATCCTGAAGGAGTTTACAGAGAATGCATCTCACGAGATTCAAACTCCCTTGGCAATTATCAAAAACAAATTAGAAATTCTCTTGCAAGCCCCCGGCCTGTCTAAGGATCAAATGGATTTGATCAGTTCGGCATCAGCGGCAACGAATCGATTGTCCAAACTCAATGAGGCGTTGATTATATTATCTAAAATTGAAAATAGACAATTCCATGAGGTCGAGGATATTTCAGTGAATAGCAATATTGACCGGATCCTCTTAAGCATGGAAGAGTTGATAAAAATAAAATCGATTTCAATTGAAAGGCATTTTCATGAAGCACTCCATATTAAAATGCATCCTTATTTGGCTGAAATTTTATTAGAGAACCTTGTCATAAATTCGATCAAACATAATACCACTCCGGGTTCCATCTCAATCACCACTGATAGCGAAACATTGGAGATAGTTAATTCAGGTAACCATTCTTCCGGCAACGTTGAGAAGCTATTTCAACGATTTGTTAAATCAAATCCGAAATCGCAGTCACTTGGATTAGGATTATCAATTGTCAAAGCCATTTGCGACACCTACTCCTTCAACGTTAAGTACGCTATTGAAAATGGCTACCACAAAATCAGAATAACTTTTCGGAAATAGATTTGGATTCAAAAATGCTATAAGTCGCCTTTCTCCAAAAAACCTAAAAACAAATCGAAATAATATCCGGACCATTCCTGTCTCAAGGATTGCTTAAGAATCGTGATGCATCTTTAGAATCGGATCACAACTATTCAAATGGTCATGAGATCGAAAAAAATTCCAAATGATGGTCTTGCAGGGCTAAAACAAAATTGGAGTGCGGATATGCTTTCCGGATTTCTTGTATTCCTATTAGCACTACCGTTAAGTCTTGGCATAGCGAGAGCAAGTGAGTTCCCTCCTGCTATGGGTGTACTCGCCGCAATGATTGGTGGGCTCTTCGTTAGTTTTTTTGCTGGTTCAAGATTAACCATCAAAGGTCCTACTGCTGGTTTAATTACGGTTTGCTCCGGAGCCGTTCTGTCATTTGGAGGTGGGGAGCAAGGATGGCATTTAACATGCGGAGTTATTGTAGTAACAGGTGTTATTCAAATTGCATTTGGATTCTTGAAGTTGGGATCACTGGGCGACTTCTTTCCATTATCGGCTGTTCATGGACTGCTTGCCGCTATCGGTATAATAATTATTGGTAAAGAAGTTCCAATTTTATTGGGTGTATCATCACTGGCCAAAGGATTAAGTCCAATTGAATTGTATCTACATTTTCCCCAGTTTATAGCTAACGCAAATCCAAGGATTGCTCTCATCGGTGTAATGAGTCTGATCATCATATTTGGATTTCCCTATTTAGGCAGGCTCTTCAATAAAGTGGCCGCACCATTATTTGTTCTGGTAATTATGATCCCCTTAGGCATTTATCTCGACATAAAAAATACAGTCGCTGGTTCACTGGTAAGCATTGGCGATTTCTGGAGCAATGTTGGATTCAATGCGAGCTTTGCCAACATAGATACTCTTGTTTTTTGGAAATACGTTGTCACGTTTCTATTTGTAAATAGTCTCGAATCTCTTCTGGCAGTAAAAGCGATTGATACTTTAGATCCGTGGAAACGAAAATCGGATTACAATAAAGATCTGTCAGGCTTAGGCGTAGGCAATGCCATATCCGGATTGTTAGGAGGGCTACCTATGATTTCAGAAGTCGTGCGAAGTGGCGCGAACGTGAATTTTGGTGCACGCACAACGTGGGCTAATTTCTTCCACGGGCTGTTTCTATTCCTTGCCATGTTGTTGTTGATTCCGGCTATTGAAATGATACCTAACGCAGCCCTCGCAGCCATGCTTATCTATGCCGGCTACAGATTGGCTTCACCGAGATCATTTACTAACACGTATAAAATCGGACCTGAGCAACTTGTGATTTTTCTAATAACAATAATCGCTACTGTGGCGGAAGGTTTGTTGGTCGGAATTTTAGCTGGCATTGTGGTAAAAACAATCTTTCATCTTCTCAATGGAGTAAAAATTGGAAACTTGTTCAAAGCAGATTTTGAAATGATTGGGAATGCAAATGAATACACGATGGTCGTTAGCGGGGCAGCAATTTTTTCCAATTACCTGGGATTCAAAAAAGCCTGGGATGTGGTTCCTGTGGGTCTCACGTTCATCATTGATTTTTCGTGCGCCACTCTGGTTGATCATTCTTTTATGGAACAACTGCATTATTTTATGGAGGATTATGTCAGTCATGGTGGTAGAATAATAGTTGATGGCTTGCAAGACCTACACCGATTTTCTGGCCATCCCTTTGCCGCAAGGAAGTCAATAAAAGGAATTCGAACTTGAATAGTTCATGATGGGGTTTCTTGCCAAAGTCAGAACAATGTGGATTATCTAACTTCTAAAGAATTGCTGAAGAATTCCGGTCTAACTTAAGTATTAGAATTCTTGTTTAAGAATCCCATATTTACCTCTCCCGGAAATTCAACTGATTTTAACTTGGTTATCCTTTATATTTATTGTAGCCATCGTGAACTACTTGATCCCAGGCGAAAAGAAAAGTTGATGATCAAATAAAATTTAATATCGTGAAAGAAGAAGAGCTTATTCTAGCAATCGCAAAACTTGAAATTCAGGTATCCATACAGCGTGACCTGATTAATACACTCATACAGAATACTAGCAT
>DASYTA010000131.1:0-8751 GCA_036002745.1 Cyclobacteriaceae bacterium
TTGTGCTGATGTACGGTATGGATAATATCAATTTACTCAAAGAATCAGTTTGCAAGAACTTTCCTGACGCGAAATTCAAAATGGTGAAAGCTGTCAAACAAGAAATTCCTCAATATCATCGGGCAGACTTTGACGGAACCACACTGTTAATCACAACGCAGATTCCTGCGCTTAGGCACAACCGCGTTGAAACTGGATTTGATTGGCACAAGTTCGGAAAACTTGTGAAAGGCTAAACGCCATTTTCTAACTCAACCCTACCAAATTCTAACTCAAACCCACCGAATTCTAATTTGTAATTTGGAATCAATTCATTCACAGTTATCTTATTGCAAATGCCTTTGAGCTTGTAACAGAAGTTATTTAACGGCTTAATTGGTCTAGGAGAAGTTGGCAAAAGGTTCGGTGTGAAATCTAGAGTTGAATTTCTAAAGAATTGTTCGAGGATATTGGGCTGGACTGTTTTTATCATTCCGCTTTTTGTTTTGTTGGGATGGCAGATCGACAATATCACCTTGAAAAACCTGGTCATAGGATCTGTTCCCATGAACCCGTTGACGGCTGTTTTTTTTATTTTGTCCGCCGCATCTTTTTTATTTTCGTCTGTCTCCACACGCATTTATTTAACTCCAGTGGTGATGGCGATCCTTGTCACTGCATTTTATAAAATCATTCAGTTCAAGTTTGATCTTCCGTTCAAGCCAGACGATTTTGCTTTTGGTAGCGTGATTGCAAACCCAATGGCACCCGCATCCGCTGTTGGATTTATATTGACCAGTGTGTCATACGTTTTCGATACATCAAAAAGAAAAACGCTAATACAACAAACAATACTTCTTACAGTTCTGGCAGGTGCAATATTTATGATAGCCGGATACCTTTTGTACGTACCTGAATTTTATTCTTCAATCCAATTTTTTCCAGCACTACAAACATGCATTCTATTTCTCTTGCTGGCGCTTTCCATTTTATTCTCGCAACCTGAAGTCGGAGTAATTAAGTTATTGGTCTTTGATTTAGAGGGATCTCGGATGGGTAGATTGCTCGTACCTGTTACAGTAGCGATTCCCATTGTTATCGCCTATTTTCGTTTTCTCAACGAACGCTCGGGTTGGGTATCAACTGAGCTAGGCATAGCATTAGTTTTGCTGAGCTATATAGTAATTTTAACTACTGCTCTTTTTATTACAATTTCATCTCTTAATTCGCGAGATCAAGCGCGCAACGATTTTGTTGCAAAAATCAACAATCTCAATATTGAGTTAAAAGAAATGCATGATTGGCAGCTAACATCAAATGAAGAATTAACTGCTTCTAATGAAGAAATAAAATCAGCAAATGAAGAACT
This sequence comes from Cyclobacteriaceae bacterium, assembly GCA_036002745.1. GTDB lineage: Bacteria > Bacteroidota > Bacteroidia > Cytophagales > Cyclobacteriaceae > ELB16-189. The sequence goes on from DASYTA010000131.1 coordinate 1,349, forward strand.
CTCTGCCATCAATGAACAACTGACTTCAGCAACTGAAACAATCAAGGCTCAGGATCTAATTATTATTGAACAAAAAGAGGAGGCTTTAAAAAGGTCGCAACAACATTTGGATATCATCTTTTCTAATACGAGAGAAGAAATTCTTTTAATGAACCCAGAAGGCAAACTAGTAATTTTTAACAAGGCTCTCGAAAGTTTCATTACGCACGCCACAGGACATAAACCTCGTGTAGGCATGTATGTATGGGATATGACTGTACCTTCGAGAAGAGAGGAGTCTAAAAGAATCTTTGAAGATGCCTTAAGTGGAAAGACTGTTACTACTGAAGCAGTTGTAAACACACCGACTGGAGAGGTAACTCATTTTTTAAGGTATGAACCCGTAATTCTTGATGAAAAAGTGAGCTTTGTCACACTCATATCCGTGGATATCACAGAGAGAAAACAAGCAGAAGATAAACTAAAAAGGCAATTTGAAGAACTGGAGAAAACCAACTATGAATTGGATCATTTTGTATACAGTGTTTCTCATGATTTGCGTGCTCCATTGTCATCGATACTTGGCTTAGTCAACGTAGCAGAAATGGAGAAAGGCGATAAGCTACCTTTTCTTGGAATGATAAAAGGGCGCGTGAATCACCTGGATGGATTTATAAAAGACATACTGGATTACTCGCACAATGCAAGGTTAGAATTTCAAAACAAGAAAATCGGTTTTTCAGATTTGCTTGAGGAGACGAAATATAATTTGAAATTGATTGATGGATTTGATCGGTTAAAAATAAAAGTGAAACTAAGTGAGCTAGTGCCGTTCTATTCGGATTATCATCGCCTTGCGATTATTTTTAACAACATAATCTCGAATGCTATAAAGTTTCAAGATTATTCTAAGCAAGATTCAACGTTGACCCTTTCTATCACATCTTCAGAAGATAGACTTGAAATTATTGCTGCCGATAACGGGATCGGTATTGCAACAGATCAAATCGACAAAATATTTAATATGTTTCATAGAGCAACAGAAAGATCGAAAGGCTCTGGCCTCGGATTATACATTGTAAAAGAGACAGTTGCCAAATTGCACGGTACAATAAGTGTTAAATCTAAATTTAGAGAATACACATCTTTTGAAATAACAATTCCTAATTCGCAATAATTTGTTGATTAAATAAAATAATGTTTAGCCAGGCCATTCGACCTAGCTAAACAGAAAAGGATACTGCACATCAGTGAACTACAGTATCTATAATTAAAATGTAGAAATATGGATTTTCCTCTTTCCATCCTTTAGCATAGTTCCTTTCTTCTGTACTTCGCTCTCTTGCTTACTCTCATCATCAATAATCTTTTGTAGGTACTGATTTACTTTTTCATTGGAGAGAGTCACCGGTTTACCCGTTGTGATCGCTTCAGTGGAGTAAGAGTTGATCAGGTTTGGATAATGTTCCACCAATAGTTCATGTGTAGCAAACATATCACAACCCAGAATACCGTCACCCGAAACAGCGATCACACCAATAATGTCTTGTTCAGGCGCTATGAGGTTGCCAAAGAAGTCGGTGTACTTTTTAAGTTCATTGCTGAAGTCGCCCGATTCTTTCAATGCTGTTAATGTGCCAGTGCTCGTACTTGCTTTGTTGGCATCAGTCGTTTCAGCAACTTTTTTCCATACTTCAGATTGGTCTTTCTTTACCGTAGCGGCTTTGCGTACTTCGTTAGAGGAAATGGTATAATACTTTTTAAATTCCATGCCCTGATCAGCCGGTTGCCAGCGGCCATGCTCTACGCAAAAGACAGAAATATCTTTTTTGCCACTTTTCGGGTAGAGAATAAAATCCTGGGCAATCATACGATCTTGTTTTCCACCTTGCACCACTTCTCCTGACAGCACCATGATTGTATCCTTAGAAATATTTTCTATAAACAATGTATTTACCTCTCCCCCGTTGGATTCGGTGATCTTCACTTTCTTTTTTTCAAGCGCATCTTTCAATGCAACATATTTTCCCACGTTCCTATGCTGCGCAACAAAGACGGCATTGGCATATATTGGATACAATTGTAAATTCTGATAATGATACTTTGATTTCGCCGCAGCTTCGAGTCTGAGATTGTCTTTGGTATATTGAGCATTCGCAATTGATGCAGAGTATAAGACTGTTAGAATAAAAATGATAGTTTTCATAAGAATAGAATTTTAATTGTTCGATTATTTCCAGGTCAAACTTTTTGACTTCGCTTGATCTTTTATGGATTTAATCATCGCAGCATCCAACATATTCGCTTCGCTGCCTTTTGGGGTGTTTGCCAAAATATAGTCTTGACGCATCTTATTGAGCGATTGAATTTCATTTTGAATCTTCATGCGTTCCTCTCCTTTTTGTTTTACAAAATCTTTTCGCTGCTGCACGCTCATGCCTTTCATCTCACTCGGCAGGTCTTCTTCTTTAGCTTGACTCAACACCTTCTCATCGTCTTTGGAGGCATCGACTAAATCCCATGATGAGTTCTTATAAGCATGTAAACTTTTCGAAATGGCTCTTTCTACTTTATTGGATTGGCCATAGCTCTCCGCATTTCTATCTTGCAGCGATTGTTGCTCTTTCTTGGAAGCACCTGACTTTCCATAATAAACATAGGTGTTGTTGAGCTTATCATTCATCGCATCAATGCGTTGATCGTAAGGCGTTGGGATATATACAGTCTTTCTATTTTGCTCAATGCTCATATACGAGCCACCAGTAAGATCAGAACCGCTTTTCCAATTCGTACCGATTCCTTCATCAAAGGCGCCACAAAAAATAGTATTCACCACTACACCTTTTTCCTTCGCTAGTGAGCAAGCCTCACGGTACGAAATATTGCCTTGTGTGAATGGTTCGTTACCGGCAATGAAGATCAGCTTCAAGTCTGCATTCGAACTAGTCCATGCTAATTCCTTGAGCGATGTATGAATTACCTGGCCGCAAAATTCTTCTCCACCATTCGTTCTCAGTGAAAACAACTTACCGGAGAGTGCATCCAGGTCGGTGGTGAAACCACTCACCTGCCTGATATATCCTTCGGATGAAGGAAGGCCGCTGTTCCCGTATTCATACAATGCAATCTTGATATTAGGTTTAGAGCCGTCTCCACACTTAGCCGCAGCAAGCTCATTAACAATCTTCCAGAGTTGAGATTTTGCCTGGTCGATCAAGCCATCCATGCTGTTGCTCGTATCGAGTAACAAGGCAAGCAATATGTTTTGATCTTTAGAAGTGTGCCTTACTTCATTGGGTTGAGCCATCAAAGAGTTTGTTGTCAAACCAACCAGCATGATAATTATGATCAATGGCTTTAGGAGTGCGTTCGGGGTTTTCATAGCATTTTGTTTTTGGTAAATTTTACGGCAGAAATTCTATTTTGATAGCTCAACTCCGTAAAAAAGCCAAGCCACTGGGTGAACCATTCGGCGGGATTAGTGAATGGACTGATTCAGCCATTCTTCTTCAGAATCCGTATTTTTTATTGTATTAACTTTCGCAAATCGCAAAGAATGAAATGACCAGAACAGTCTCCATACTTCTATTACTGATCACGCTACTGAGTATCAATTCAATTGCTCAAAAACAGGAATCTTTCAAAAGTCTGAAGAAGAGATCTTCTGTAAGTTCTGCAAGGAGTCTCCTTGATGATGCCAATGAATTAAAGTCGGCTAATCCAAAAGAAGCGCTTGACAAAGTGGAAGATGCATTGGCCATGAGTATTGCTCAAAATGACGAACAAGGTGAAGGAAAGTGTTATGTGCTAATCGGTGAGATCAATGAAGGAATTCAGGAATGGAAGCTGGCTTTGGAAAATTATAATCAGGCTTATCAAAAACTAAGCATTAACGGTGTTACTACAACTGAATTCAAAAAGACATTACAAGGATTAGGTGCGATGAACTTGAAATTGAAAAATTATGAAGAGTCGCTAAAATATTATCGGCAAGCGCTGACTCTAAATTTAAATCAAAACGAACGATCAGAACGGCTACTTGATGTCTCTGAAGTTTATTATCAAATGGGCTTATACAATGAATCGCTTCAGGCCTTGACTGAGATCCCTCAGGCTAAGAAAGTGGGAAATCAATCTATTGAAACAAGAAAGCAAAATCAGCAGGCGAAGATTTATGCGATGACGAACAATCTTTCAAAATCGCAAGATGCTTTTCAGAATTCGCTCAATTCGGCACGCGCAGAAAAAAAACCGGATGTGAAACAAGAAGAATCCATTCAGGATACGAAAGAAGAGATTGCTGGTGCGCTACACGAGCAGAAACGCTATGATGATGAAATCGCGATTCGCAAACAGGCGATCGACTATAACCTGGAAAACAAAAACATAGTAGAAGTAACTAAAGATAAAGTTGCTATTGGAAAAACATTGGAAACAAAAGGTGAAAACAAAGCTGCACTTAGAGAATTGGAAGAGGCGGCATCCATCGCTGACACCATCAATAACCCAAAAGAACAAGCCAATGCCTATCTCGTATTAGCACAGTTGTATGAGAAGAATGACCGAAACGCTCAAGCTCTATCTACTTATAGAAAATATAGTGATGCTATTGGTAGAAATGATAAAAAAATAGAAACCCGACTCACAGAAAAATCAGAGTTGATCAAAAAGCAAAAAGACATTGAAGGCCTTTCAGGGTTTGTTTCGGTAAGTCAACGAGAAGAAACTATCAAAGAAGAAACACTTTTTCGACAGCAAATTATTATTTATGGTTTGTTGCTGATCATCGCGATTGTTGGCCTTACCTCTTACTTCATTTATAAAAATGCGCAAGCGAGTAAATTAGCAAACCAACTTCTAGCTTTAAAATCATTACGAAGCCAGATGAACCCTCACTTTATTTTTAACGCGCTCAATTCGGTCAATCAATTTATTTCTGAGCAAGATGAGCGAACAGCAAATCGGTTTTTGTCAGAATTTTCGCAATTGATGCGTCTCGTTCTTGAAAATTCACAAGAGGACTTTATTCCTTTTCGCAAAGAACAGGAAATTCTTACACTGTATTTGAAACTAGAGCACTACCGGTTTAGAGACAAGTTTGATTATGAAATCAAAATAGATGAAGGCATTGACGCAGATCATATTGAAGTGCCGCCCATGCTTACTCAACCCTATATTGAAAATGCAGTGTGGCACGGACTTCGCTATAAAGATGAAAAGGGAAAACTTTTATTGAGTTTCCGTCAAGAGAGAGATAATCTGATTGTTGAAATCAATGATAACGGAATTGGAAGAAAGAAATCAAGTGAATTGAAAACGGAAAATCAAAAAAAACATAAGTCGACCGGCTTAAAAAATATTAACGAGCGACTGGCAATTATCAATCAGGTATACAAAACAAATTACCGGGTGCAAGTAGAAGACCCTTTGGAAGGAAGCGGTACACATGTTCGCATTTATTTACCAATTCGCAATTCAGTAAACAGGTTATCATGAATGCAGTAATCATTGATGATGAAAAAGACAGCAGGCAGATTTTGTCAAACTACATAACGAAGTACTGCCCCGATGTGAAAGTATGTGGCTTTGGTGAATCGGTTGTTACCGGCATTGCTGAAATCCACAAACACAAACCAGACATTGTATTCCTCGACATTGAAATGCCTCATGGAAATGGATTCGACCTGTTGGATCAAGTTGGAAAAATAACTTTCGAAACAGTTTTTGTAACTGCGTTTAATAATTATGCCATCCAGGCACTCAACCAAAGTGCCGCTTACTATTTACTCAAACCGATTGATATCGATGAGTTAGTGAAAGCAGTTGAAAAAATAAAGAAAGAACGTTCCGCAGGGAATTACATTCAACATGCGCGTGTATTGTCTGAGAATCGTAAGACCGGTGTGCAAAAAATCATGCTTCCTACAATGGAGGGATTTGAAATTGTCACGGTCGATAAAATTCTCTATTGCGAAGCAGCTGACAACTTCACAAAATTCCATTTTGAAAACGGAGCTCCGATGATGATATGCCGCACGTTGAAATACTTTGAAGAAATTCTCGCCGACCACAAATTTTTGCGTATCCATCGCTCTTATTTGATCAATCCCGATTTCGTGATACGCTACTCCAAAGGCAAAGGAGGGTATGTGACTATGAAGGATAATCAAGAATTAGAAGTCTCACCCGCTATGAAAAAGGAGTTTTTAAATTTGTTCGAGCGCTAATGTTTGAGTTTAAGTCCTACCACTTATATAACTTATCGCCTCGATCATTTTACACTTCGAAATTGAAATGTACATTTATAACCGACTTAATAATTAATCGCTAAAATTCATAACACCATGATCAAAGTTGTCACCTTCATCAGTCTGTTCGCCCTCATGGGTTTGTATTCTCCTTTTGGAAAAATTGACTTACCAAGTTTAGGCAATAGCAACACCTCATCAGCCACGCAAGCAGCCGACAAGCTTTGGCATGGCAAAAAGGCAGCCGTGGTTTTAACTTATGATGATGCCGTGGATGTGCAGTTAGATATTGCTATGCCCGCTTTGGACTCCCTTGGGTTCAAAGGGAGCTTCTATTTAACAGCCGATTTTGACGGGAGCAAAAAAAGAATTCAAGATTGGAGAAAGGCAGCGGCCAATGGCCATGAGTTAGGTAACCACACCTTATTTCACCCATGTGATGCTTCCAAACCCGGAAGATCATGGGTCTCCCCTCAAAACGATTTACATAAATACACTACTGATCAGATTGTAAAAGAAATAGAAATGACGAACGTCTACCTTGAAGCCATTGATGGAAAAAAGGAAAGAACATTTGCCTATACCTGTGGCGATACAGAAACCGGTGAAGGATCATTCATTGATAAAATTAAAGGGCAGTTTGTTTCGATGAGAGGCGTTCGTGGTCAGGTAAACAAGTTGGAAACATTAGATCTCAATAATATCGATTGTTTTGTGATTGATAATAATAATGCAAACCAATTGGTGACGTGGGCTGAGAAAGCAAGAGATGAACACGGCATGATGGTAGTGTTATTTCACGGTGTAGGCGGAGGTCACTCCATCAATACCGATCGCAAGAAGCACAATGATTTTTTGAAATACCTGAAAAGTCACCCGGATGATTTTTGGGTCACTACTCTTCTTGAAGCTTCTAAACACTGTATTCAGCAAGCAAAGAAATAGTTCATGCAAAAAACTTTTCTCTTACTAGTCGTATTGGCAATTCATTCCACAGGCAGCGCACAATTTTTATCACAAGCTGCTCGTGATAGCATCGCAAAACTTTCTGCGGTGGATCATGAGCAAATGAAAAAGCAGATCGGCATTACAGTTCCAAATCGACCGGGACCATCAGGAAATCCCACAGCACCGAATGCAGCTAATCGCTTCGAAGATAAAGTAAACAAATACACC
>DASYTA010000132.1:0-3300 GCA_036002745.1 Cyclobacteriaceae bacterium
TTCTTCTAAGATACGGCAAGCATTAGAGAAAACAGATATTGAAACTGCTAACCATCTTTTGGGCAAGCCTTACATGCTAACTGGGCAAGTCGTGCAAGGAGACAAACTGGGGCGTCAATTAGGATATCCAACGGCAAATATTGAAGTTGACTCAAGATATAAACTTATCCCGGCTGATGGCATTTACGCTGTCATGGTGAAATATGAGCACGGAATTTTTAAGGGTATGCTTTATATCGGTCCACGTCCAACACTTAACGGAACTAAAAGAGTGATCGAGGTAAACATCTTTGACTTCAATAAAGAGATCTACGGAGAAAGTATTACGGTGTATTTCTATCAATACCTTCGGGGCGATAAAAAATTTGAAAATCTGGATTCGTTGAAACTGCAACTTCATGTTGATAAAGAGGAGACACTTAAAATTTTAGAAACCATTACTTTTGCAAAGCCATGATTGACAAAAGGGTTAAAGATGCCGATGATGCCGTGCGAGACATTCTCGATAACGCCACATTGATGCTAGGTGGCTTTGGGTTGTGTGGTATTCCAGAAAATTGTATTACCGCACTTTTAAAAAAAGGAGTAAAGGGTCTCACCTGCATTTCTAATAATGCGGGTGTCGATGATTTTGGTATTGGCTTGCTTCTTAAGACAAGGCAAGTAAAAAAGATGATTTCATCTTATGTTGGAGAGAATGCCGAGTTCGAAAGACAACTATTAAGTGGCGAGCTGGAAGTAGAATTAATTCCTCAAGGAACTTTAGCTGAGCGAGTGCGTGCGGGTGGTGCTGGCATTCCTGCCTTCTTCACTCCTGCAGGTGTTGGCACAGAAGTAGCATCAGGAAAGGAAACTCGCAACTTTGAAGGCAAAGTATATTTGATGGAAAATTGGCTTCGTGCCGATTTCTCTTTAGTAAAAGCATGGAAAGGAGATACTTCAGGTAATTTGATTTTTCGCGGAACCGCCAGAAATTTTAATCCTATGATGGCTACTGCCGGAACAATTACGATCGCCGAAGTGGAAGAACTTGTACCTGTTGGTCAATTAGATCCGAATGAAATTCATACACCGGGGATTTTTGTGCATCGGATATTTCAAGGTAAGAACTACGAGAAAAGAATAGAGCAGAGAACATTAACAAAATAGCATGCTCGACAAAATCGGAATCGCGAAGCGAATCGCTCAGGAAGTAAACGATGGAATGTACATCAATTTAGGAATTGGCATTCCTACACTTGTAGCTAATTATATTCCCTCTAACATTAACGTTGTTCTTCAATCAGAAAATGGGCTACTCGGAATTGGCCCCTTTCCGAAGGAAAATGAAGTCGATCCTGATTTGATTAATGCTGGAAAACAGACTATTACAATGATGCCAGGCAGTGCGTTATTTTCTTCTGCAGAAAGTTTTGGAATGATTAGGAGTGGCAAAGTGGACCTCACCATTTTAGGTGCCATGGAAGTTTCTGAAGAAGGTGACATTGCTAACTGGAAAGTACCGGGCAAAATGGTAAAAGGAATGGGAGGTGCAATGGACTTGGTCGCTTCTGCAAAGCACATCATTGTTGCCATGCAACATTGTAGTAAAGAGGGAGCATCCAAACTGTTAAAAAAATGTACGTTGCCAATTACAGGATTGCGCTGTGTAAAAAAAATTGTCAGCGACATGGCCGTGCTAGATGTGATTCCAGAAGTTGGCTTTAGACTTTTAGAAAGGGCCCCAGGAGTCTCTGTTGAACAAATCAAAAATGCGACAGAAGGAAAGCTAGTGATTGAAGGTGAAATTCCAGAAATGAAATCAGTTTAAAATAAAAGTGTCTTAAAATAAATCATGAAACAGTCTGAAATCAATTTTAAAATCGAGTTAGATCAAAATAATATTCCTGAAAAAATACTTTGGGATGCTACTGATAAACCAGAAGTCGGTTTCTCTGAATCGAAAGCTATCAGTTTGTCATTGTGGGATCATCAACAGAAAAACACATTGCGTATTGACCTCTGGACCAAGGAGATGCCTGTGAACGAAATGAAGCGTTTCTATATTGATTGTCTTGGCGGTTTAGCTCAAAGTGTGCTCACCTCAACAGGCGATGAAAAAATGTCAAACGAGATAAACTCATTGTGCGAACGTCTCGCGGTTGAAGTTCAAAAGGCGCAGTAGATTCCTACACAAGTTCGCTGAAAAAGTGGACTTCAATCGTTTGTTTTCCATCATTTTCTTGTAGATTTAGGATACTAAATTTAATCTACCTTATGAATAAATTCTACATGAAAATGCTTTTGCCTTTCCTCCTACTGGCAGGGTCGGCACAGCTTCTCGCTCAATCGGTCGTCTCGGGAACAGTTAAAGACGGTGCTGGTCAGGAAGGCCTTGCCGGAGTAAACATCGTTGTGAAAGGCAAAGTGGTTGGCACAATTACCGACACTGAGGGCAAATATTCGCTCAAAGTTAATCAGGCCCCTCCCTTTACATTAACTTTTTCTTTCATCGGATTTCACACGGAAGAGAAAGAAGTCACCGACGCTAACGCTACACTAGATCTGGTAATGAATGAAGAATCACTCCTTGGCCAAGAAGTGGTGGTATCGGCTTCGCGGGTTGAGGAGAATATCCTTAAGTCGCCCGTTACTATTGAAAAGCTAGACATCATTGCCATCAAACAAGCAGCTACTCCCGACTTCTATGATGCTTTAGCTAATATGAAAGGAGTTCAAGTGAACAATGGCAGCTTGAATTTCACAGCTGTTAACACCCGCGGCTTCGCGACAATCTCTAATACACGCTTCGTGCAGTGGGTTGACGGAATGGATACACAAGCACCATTACTTAACTTCCCTACCGGATCCATCATGGGCTTGGGTGAGCTTGATGCAGAAAGTCTTGAGTTGATACCAGGTGCTGCATCGGCCCTATATGGTCCGAATGCTTTTAATGGAATCATGATCATGAAAAGCAAAAGTCCATTTGAGTACCAAGGACTAAGTGCTCAAGTGAAACAAGGAATTACTAATTCCAATGCAGGTGGCTCAAACCCGATGGGGATGTATAGCATTCGCTATGCAAAGGCGTTCAATAATAAGTTTGCTTTTAAAGTAAACTTCTCTTACATGAAAGCAACAGACTGGACTGCGAATGATTATAAGACTGACAGACTAAATCCATCGTCCACAACTGACCTTAGCAGCACTCCTAATTTTGACGGACTAAATAAATATGGCGACGAAGCTAAGTTCGATGTACCCATTGGTCCTCCTTACGGTACCCTCAATTTAGCAAGAACAGGATTTAAAGAGAGT